>JAZNNV010000048.1:0-6755 GCA_045580465.1 Faecousia sp. | reverse complement strand
GGGGGGGGGGGGGGGGGGGGGGGGGGGGGGGGGGGGGGGTGTGGGGGGGGGGTGGGGGGGGGGTGGGCGGGCCCGGGCCGGGGGGTTATGAGCGGTGATCCAGCCGTTCTTGATCTGGGGAGTGCCGTTGTACTGACCAATGATGCCGTAGATGGTAACGGTATCGCCGGCAACGGGCTTGACAGACATTGCGTCGTAGCGGTTGGTGCCGTTGGCATCATAAGTGCCGTAGATGGTCAGGATATTGCCCTGAGCATCCTTGATCTTCATGTTGCCGTACTGCTCGCTGTAAACCTCAGTGATCTCGCCGGTAACATAGTACTTGCCGGCGGTGTAGGTGTCGTGGGCCTTGGAAGCACCCAGAGCGATGGCATCGCTGACGGACAGAGCGCTGTCAGCAGCGGGGTCATTGCTGTTGTCGACGGAAGGCTCGGGATCAGTAGGATCAGTGGATTCTTCCAGACCGCTGATGGTACCGGCAGCGGTGGTGGTCTCCTGCAGCTTGAAGACGTAGATGGAGGGATCGCTGCCCATGCCGTAGCAGGTCAGGTAGCCGCTGTAGACTTCCAGATACTGTGCCTTGCCGCCATAGTTGGCAACAGCGCACTTAATGAAGAAGCCGCCATCGGTGTCAGCTGCTTCCAGAACGAACTTGGTGTTGTCGTCCTGCGTGTCAACGAACTTAACGTGGGTAGCATCGCAGAACAGGTACTGACCTTCAGCGGTGAAGGTGACAGTGCCATCGTCGTTCTCGATGACCTGCAGAGCGATGGCCTCAGCCTCGTTCTCGGTCAGGTTCAGCTGCCACTTGTTCTTGCCGGTGTACAGATAGTGAGAACCGGTGATGAACTTGTTTTCCTTGGGGTAAGCCAGAACGATGGTGCCGCCCAGCTGAGCCTTGGCAGGAATGATGCGGTCGAAGGAAACGGAAACTTCCTGACCCTTGTCATTCTTCAGAGTAGCGGTCAGCTTGTAGTTGACATCCTTGTCACCAGCGGTGATCTTGACGGTGGTCATCTTCTCACCGGCAGCGAACTGCACGTTCTCTGCCTTGTCAGCAGACCAGGTGATGGGGTAAACAACGCCGTCAATACGAACCTGGCTGACGACCTCGTAGTCAGCATCGGTGGTGGACTTTGCGTCCTTATACATGGAGTACAGGTATTCCTTTGCGCTCTCCAGCGCGGCATCCGTAGCAGGCTCTGTGTTGCAGGCAGCAAACAGAGAAACGCACATTGCCAGCAGCAGGATGTAAGAAATAAGTTTCTTCATAGCTTTTCTCCTTCTATGCTTTAATCGTGAATGGTAATGTAATCCTTGGTCAGGACCTTGATCTGATAGGAGCCATTGAAGTAATCCACAACACCGCGGACATCGATGGTCTTGCCGCGATAAGCATCAGCGGTAATAATGTCACCGTTTTCATCCGTCAGCACGATGGTGCGGACATCGATGGTCACGCCGTCCACCTCACAGGTGAGGGTCATGGCGCCATCAGAGTTCTCGTTATCGCTTTGAGTGGTGTAAACGCTCTTGACATACAGATTCTTCATTTCCACGGAGGTGCCCAGTGCCAGCTCTGCATACTTGAAGGTCTTGGTGGTGACTTCTTCTGTTTCAGGATCAACCTGCTCCACGTCCACCGTGCCGTTGATAAAGGTCTTGGGGTCGGTGAGGGTGAAAGCGGGCTGATTGCCCTCGCTGAGCTGCTTGACATCGTCAGCATTGGGGATGAAATCGCTGTAGGTCATGCCGGAGATCTGCCAGGAGCCGCTGAATTCGGAAACGTTACCTGCAATACGGACTTCGCTGCCGACTCTGACCAGATGCATGCCGTTGAAGTTAAAGCCATAGTAAGCATACATGCCGTAGTACAGACCGGTTTCGGGGTCCTGAGCCTCCAGATAGAAGCCGTTGTTGTAGTGCATGGTAATGACGCCGGTAACAGCGACCTTGCTGCCGTCGTAGCTTGCCACATTGGTGCGCAGCTCCTTCAGGTCGATCTCAGTTGCCAGACCGTAGAAGAAGTTGGGGTCCTTCTGGCCGGAGTAGACATTCAGCTTCTGAGCCTTTGCCTGATCGATAGCGGCAGCACAAGTGGTGCCATAGCGGTTGTTAAAGGAGCTGGAAGCGATGGCAAGACCGCTCTGCAGCAGCTCGATGTTCAGGTTGCGGTATTCGGTTTCGCCCTGAGGCTTGTACCAGATCCAAACCAGATAACGGCCGCCGGTGGAGTCGGCATCCCAGTTTTCGGTGTCAGACTCTACGATGATAGAGGATGCGCCCATCAACTTTTCCTTGGTGAAGGCAGCGGCAGTCTTGCCGTATTCTTCGATCTTACCGGTGGATTCCGGGGTGTTGACAGCCAGAAAACGGGCCTTCAGAACGCCGCCGGGAATTTCCTTGCTGTGGAAATGCACGGTATCACCGTCAATATACTGCTTGACTGTGACCTCTTCCTGCTTGTAGTTGCTGTTCTGGTTCAGCGTGACAGAGGACGCATAGTCCGTGACCTGCGGAGCCGAAGGCTCCGTAGGCTGGACATCGGGCGTACAGCCCGCGAACAAACACAGGACTAAAAGCAGGGAAATGATTTTAATCAGATTCTTCTTCATTACTTCTTGCAGTTGTTGATTGCATCCTGGAAGACCTTATCGATCAGGGCATCCAGACCGGCGGAATCATCGCCGATGAAAGCTGCCTGAATCAGGCTGCCGACCTCGTCACGAGCCTTGGCAGAGCCATTGAAAGCGGGAGAAGTGTAGTAAGCGTGAGCCTGCTCGATGCAGACCTTTGCGGACAGGTAAGCGATGTTGTCGTAGCCGTCAGCCTTTGCCATCTTGTCAGCGTAGGTGGGATGCTGAGCGACGGACTTCAGAACGGGAACGTAGCCGGAAGCATCACCAAATGCAGCCTGGAAGTTGACATTGGTGGTCAGGAACTTGACGAACAGCCAGGAAGCGATGACTTCCTGAGGATTCTCGTCCTTGAAGATGCAGACGCTGGGGCCCTGGGAAATGACCTTGGGATCATCGGGGTTCACCTGAGGAATGGTGGTGATGCCCACTTCGAAGGGGTACTCGCCCTTGTCGTTGGCCTTGGGACGCTGATGCTTTGCACCTGCGGAGGAGCCAATGAACATGTAGCTGCGCTGACCGGGGGTTGCGGTGAACGGGCCGGAGGTGTATGCGCCGTAGATCTCCTGAGTGGTCACATATTCCTTCTGATACCACTCACGGAAACGCTTAACG
The DNA here is from genome assembly GCA_045580465.1 of Faecousia sp. Taxonomy (GTDB): domain Bacteria; phylum Bacillota; class Clostridia; order Oscillospirales; family Oscillospiraceae; genus Faecousia. The sequence goes on along the minus strand of JAZNNV010000048.1, from coordinate 3,504 downwards.
AACTGCTTGTTTGCGTCGTTGTTGAACTGATAGTGCTCGCCGGTAGCGCTGGTGTAATCGCTGCCCAGCTGCTCGCACATGGTGATGAACCAGTTGGACTCGGAGTCATAGCCCAGAGGGATGCAATTCTCGTCGATCGCCTTGATCTGTGCGCAGACAGCTTCCATCTCGTCCCAGGTGGTGGGAACCTTCAGCTCGTGCTCTTCAAAGAAGGTCTTGTTGTAGTACAGAACCTCGGTGGACTTGGAGAAGGGCAGGGTGTACATCTTGCCGTCGCCAAATTCCTTGCCTTCTTCGTAGTAGCCCTCGATGAAGTCAGCCTTCTGCTCAGCGGTCAGGCCAAGGATTTCCTTGGTGCCGTCTTCGCGGGTGATCTCGATCTGGCTTGCGATCAGGTCGTCCAGAGTGACAACTGCTCTTGCAACGTTGTAAAGAGCGACGTGGTCGGGGTAGCAGTAAGCGATGTTGGGCTGGTTGCCAACAGTCAGCTCGGTCTTGATCTGGTCACGGACGTCTTCATAGCCGCCAACCTGCTCGTGGACAACAGTAATGTTGGGGTAGAGCTTGTTGAACTCAACGATGAAAGCATCCAGAACAGCTCTCAGGGGTTCGCCCATGGTGTGGTAGAAGTTGATGGTGACCTTGCTGCCATCATAACCGCCCTCAGGAATTACAAAATCCTGAGTCAGGACGGTGTTCTGCTTGTTGCAGCCGGACATCAGGCAGACGCCCAGCAGCGTAGCGACCACCAGGAGCATTGCTACGATCTTTTTCATGTTTTTTCATTTCCTTTCATGCTTGTATATTTGTGTTAAGACCTTGCGGTCGGTTAACCCTTGATGCCGCTGCGGCTCACGCCCTGCATGATATACTTACGCAGGAACAGGAACACCAAAAACAGCGGAGCGGAAACGATGGCAACGGCAGCCATCTGCACGGGATAGTTGACATCGCCGGTGGTGGTTGTGAAGGCGTTGCGCAGACCGTTGGTAATCAGGCGGTGCGCATCGTCGTTTGCAACCAGGCGGGGCCAGACGTAGGAGTTCCATGCGCCCATCATCTTCAGGATGGTGATGGAGATCAGCGTGGGCATTGCCAGAGGGATCATGACCTTCCACAGGTACTTCAGGTCGCCGCAGCCGTCGACCTTGGCGGCAAGATACAGCTCGTTGGGAACCTGCATGAAGTTCTGACGCAGCAGGTAGATATAGAACACGCTGACGAGGAAGGGCACGATCAGAACCGTAAAGGTCTTCATCCAGCCGAATTCATTGATGGTTGCGTAGTTGGTGATGGTGAACAGCTCGCCGGGGATCATCATGGTTGCAAGCAGAGCAGCAAACATGGCATCCTTACCCTTGAACTCCAGACGGGCAAAGGCAAAGGCGGACAGAACGGTGATCACCAGAGACAAAATGGTGGAAACGATGCCCACGTAGGCAGTGTTCAGGAACAGCTGCGCCAGATCTGCGGTTTCGAAGGCTTCCACATAGTTGTAGAATACCATTTTCTGCGGCCACAGCGTGGGAACGTTCAGGCGGTATTCCGCCAGATCCTTCAACGAGGAAATGATCATCCAGTAGAAGGGGAACAGCACGATCAGAGCCATGACACCCAAGAACAGGTAGGTAAAGGCCTTGACCACGCCCTGCATCACTCTCTGCTGAGCGGAGACCTGCTGCAGGTCTCTTTCATGCATTACAACACTATCTTTTTTCTTAGCCATAATGCACCTCCTCAGAAATGGACGCGCTTCTTGCTGACCTGAAGGTTGATCAGGGTGACAACAAGAATGATGCCGAACAGAACAAGTGCCGCGGCACTGGCAACGCCGTAGTTCATTTCGGGCAGAGCCTCGTAAATGTAGCCGACCATGGTGTTGAGCTTCAGGTCAGCGCCGACGGGACCCATCTTTTCACCGAAAATACCGACGATGCTGGAGTACTCCTTGAAGCCGCCGATGAAGCTGGTGATGATGACGTAAACCAGCATCGGGGACAGCAGCGGAACGGTAATGCGGGTCAGAACTCTCCAGCGGGGAGTGCCGTCCACACGGGCAGCTTCATAATACTGCTTGTTGATGGACTGCAGACCGCCCAGCAGGATCAGGATCTTGAAGGGCAGCGCGTTCCACACAATGTAGATGGTCATGACCGCGATGTTTGCGGCATAGCTGGACTGTGCGTTGATCCAGTTGACGGGCTCACCGCCAAAGAACATGATGACGTTGTTGATGATGCCCCAGCTCTCTGCGCGCATGCCGTCAGGGCTCAGACCGATGATGTTGAACATCGCGGCAAAGACCATGCCGATGGCGATGGAGTTGGTCACGTAAGGCAGGAAGAAGATGGTCTGCAGGAACTTCTGCAGAGGCTTGATGGAATTCAGCGCAACCGCGATCAGCAGTGCCAGAATCGTGGAGATCGGCACGGTCAGAACGGTCAGCAGCATGGTGTTCTTCAGGCAGGTCATAAAGTCGCTGTACTGCAGCACCTTGATGAAGTTGCCCAAACCGAACTGGAACTGCACGCCATAGGCTGCTTCCAGTGCGTTATAGCCTTCCAAAAAGGCGATACGCACGGTGTTGATAATGGGCCACACGGTAAAGATCAGCAACAGCACGATAGCCGGTGACAGATAGATCCATGCTTTCCATTGATGTTTGCTATCTACCATATGCTGTCACCTCAAAAATAGATGCGCTCTTCATTTTCCTTATTGAAAATGAAGACCTTGTGAGCCTTGAGTGTGTAGCGGACGTATTCCTTGGAAGCATCGATCTTGTTGTCGGCATTGATGATGGAGCGGACAACGGGGTTGAGAGATGCTGCGTTCTCGGAAACGATGCTCACGTCACGGCCCATGACTTCCACAGAGCTGAGCTTGCAGCTCAGGGGACCGTTCTCGTCCAAAACAAAGCCCTCGGGACGGATGCCGACGGTAACCTCCTGATCGGCAACACCGGGAACATCCAGCACAGCTTCCTCGCCGATGTAGAGCTTGCCGTCCTTCACAGCGCCGTCAAAGACGTTGATGGGAGGTGTGCCGAGGAACTTGGCAACGAACAGGTTCAGAGGATTGTCATAAACCTCCTGGGGTGCGCCGATCTGCTGAACGACGCCCAGCTTCATCACGACGATCATATCGGAGATGGACATTGCCTCTTCCTGGTCGTGGGTAACGAAGATGGTGGTGATGCCGGTCTCGCGCTGAATGCGGCGGATCTCCTCACGGGTTTGCAGACGCAGACGTGCGTCCAGGTTGGAAAGGGGTTCGTCCAACAACAGAACACGGGGCATTTTAACCAGTGCACGGGCGATAGCCACACGCTGCTGCTGACCACCGGACATTTCGCCGGGCTTACGGTCCATCAGGTCCTCGATCTGCACCAGACGGGCAGCATAATGTGCACGCTCCAGCATTTCCTGCTTTGACATCTTGTCAGCGCCCTTCAGGTTCTGCAGGGGGAAGAGGATATTCTGCTTCACAGTCATGTGGGGATAC
>JAZNNV010000047.1:0-4209 GCA_045580465.1 Faecousia sp. | reverse complement strand
CGCTATAGGCATAGGTGCCCATTTCGTCGGTAGCAGTATCGGAACCGGCAACGGCATTACCGCCGACGGTAACTTCGCTTTGCATACCGATGACAGCGTTGCCGCCCTCGGAAGTGACATTGCCGCCGATCTGTGCAGTGCCGTTGGAGACCTGAAGAGCAGTACCTTCCTCACTGGTCACATCGCCCGCGACTTCCGTAGTGCTGCTGGCTGCATAGAGACCAAATCCGGTGGAAACATCGCCGCCGACAGTCACCGTGGAAATGCTTGCGGATACGTCTTCCTCAACTGCAATGTCGCCGCCGACAGTCAGCTCTGCATTGTATGCGTTGACGAACTGTGCTTCTAAATTGCCCGCTACATCCGCCGTGGAACCTTCACTCACGTTAACGTATCCCTCAGCAGTGACATCACCGTCAACTGTCACAGTGGAAGCATCGGCATAAACACTTCCGTCAACAGCAACATCGCCGCCCACAGTGATTTCAGCATTGAATGCGTCCAGATAGTTGGATTCAAGAGCACCGGCTACTTCGACGGAACCCTCATTGATAAATACATCTTCTTCTGCGGTGATATTGCCGCCGACAGTCAAGGTGCCGTTTTCGCTCACGCTTATGGACTCTGCTTCCAGATCACCGAACACGTCGATGCTACCGCCACTTGTAGCAACGGAACCGCCGTATTCGCCATTACTTTCGACAGTGACATTGCCGCCGACAGTCAGGGTACCGTCTTCATACGCACCCACGGATGCGGCTTCCAGATCACCGATCACGTCAATGGTACCGCCACCTGCATAAACGGAACCACTGTATTCGTCATCGCTTTCGACAGTGACACTACCGCCGACAGTCAGGGTGCCATCTGCATATGCACCCACGGATTCTACTTCCAGATTACCTTCCACGGTCAGCTCACCGTCGCTTACATCGATACCCTCGGCAACCACATCTCCGCCAACGGAAGCGGTGCCGCCATTGACGACGTCGATCGCAGTGTCGGTGGTGATATCGCCCTCCACTGCCAGTTCACCGCCGACAACCTGAATGGCTGCATAGTTTTCGCCTGCATTTACGGTGATATCACCGGTGACAGTCAGGGAACCGTCCTGTACGTACACGCCATTCTCGCCGCTGATGCTGCCGTCAACAGCCACATCGGTATCATCAAACAGAGCAACACCGCCGTTGATATCTGCGTTGACGGCCACTTCGCCCTGACCCAGAACCTGAACATAGCCGGAAATATCATTTCCGTTGCCATTGATGGTATAGCTCTGGCCCTCGTTTGCCTCCACGCCGCCGACCCACTCAATATCATCGGTCATGTTGATCACGACTTCTGCGTCGGTGTCGGTTATAAAAGCACTGTACACTTCTTCATAGTTCGCTGCATCATGGGTAGCTGCCATTGCCTGCAGGGGCATGCCCAGAACAAACAACATGGCGATCGTCAGGGAGATAATGCGTCTTTTCATAATTCAACCCAGCTTTCAGTTTTTATCCATATTTTGGATTGTTTTCATAATACGACAAATGCTAACTGAAGTCAATTGAAAAGGATAAGAATTACGTAAAAATAGACAAATCTGCTGTATATGAATGAAAATTGATTTGTCAGGACCCGGTTGAAATATTCGCCGGAAAATGGTATAATGCATCCAAATATTTTGATAGGATCAAAGGAAAAGCGATATATGGAAGTTACATTTCAGGATCTGGGCCTCAGCGATGCAATGCTGAAGGCACTGGAAAAGAAGGGCTACGGATACCCCACTACCATTCAGGCGGAGGCGATCCCCCATTTCATGCAGTGGAAGGATGTCATTGCCAAGGCTCCCACCGGCACCGGAAAAACCTTTGCCTTCGGCATCCCCATGATCGAGCACATTGACGCAGACAGCGATGCGGTGCAGGGTCTGATCCTTGCCCCCACCCGGGAGCTGGCCATTCAGATCGGTGACGAACTCCGAGGCCTTCTGACCTATTATCAGGGGATCCGGGTGGCCGTGCTTTACGGCGGTGCCGGTATCGGCGGGCAGATCCGTCAGTTGGAGAAGAAGCCCCAGATCGTGGTGGCGACTCCCGGCCGGCTGATGGACCACTATAACCGCAAGACCATCCGGCTGGATAAGATCCAGACTGTGGTACTGGACGAAGCGGACCGGATGCTGGATATGGGCTTTTTCAAGGATGTGACCAGAATCATCGAAAAGGTGAAAAACCGGAAGAATCTGGGTCTGTTTTCTGCAACCATCTCTCAGGAGGTCATGACGGTCTCCTGGATGTATCAGCGGGATGAGGTGGAGATCACCGTGGAGCCAAAACAGGAGGACCGGCCGGATATCGACCAGTTCTGCATGACGGTGACCCCTCTTGAAAAGGCGGAAACCACTCTGCGGCTCATCAAAACTCAGGGCTACGAGCGTGTGATGATCTTCTGTAATACCAAGCATATGTGCCAGCGGCTCTGCGACGATTTTCAGCGGGCAGGGCTTGACTGCGAGTGCATCCACGGCGACATCAAGCAGAGTTTGCGTGAAAAGACCATGCAACGCTACCGGGACGGCAAACTGGCAGTACTGATCGCAACAGATGTGGCTTCCCGGGGTATTGACGTGGATGATGTGGACTGCGTCATCAATTTCGATGTGCCGGAGGAGAATGAATACTATGTCCACCGGATCGGCCGTACCGGCCGTGCCAAGCGCAAGGGCGTGGCATGGTCCATCATCGGCAATTTCCCGGAAAAAGCCAAGCTGGATGAAATCGCTAAATTCTCCAACTATACCGTTAAGCCCATGGTGCTGAACGCAGACGGCAGTTTGACCGATGAAGTGGTCAAGGCTCCCGTGCAGCCGAAAAGGAGATTCCGTTGACCGGGCCGGAGCGGGGCTTTCTTCTGCTCAGCTCTCACCTTGGGGAACCCCGGCGCAAACCTTTGACCACGGCTCAGCTGCGGGTTCTGGCTGACCGGGTCCGCAATTTCGAAAGGAATGAGGAAAACCGGGAACTGGAGCCTGCGGACCTGATGGCGTTGGGTTATGGCAGGGAGATGGCAGCGCATATCGTTTCCTTATTAGGCGATGAGGATGTTCTGGATTACTATCTGCAAAAGGGCGGGATCCTTGGCTGCGTGCCTGTTACCCGGATCAGCGAGCATTACCCACTGCATCTTCGTAAGCGGCTGGGGCTCAACAGTCCCGGTGTGCTTTGGGCCAGAGGGGACAGGAGCCTTTTGCAGCTGCCCATGGTGGCTCTGGTCGGAAGCCGGGAGCTGAGGGAAGAAAACTGGAAGTTTGCAGCAGAGGTTGGCCGTCAGGCGGCCCGTCAGGGATATGTGTTGGTGTCCGGCAATGCCCGGGGTGCTGACCGGACCGCACAGGAAAGCTGTCTTTCTTCCGGCGGCAAGGTCATCTGCGTGGTCTCGGATGAGCTGTGGAAGCAGCCGGTTCGGGAAAATGTGCTGTACCTCAGTGAAGAAGATTACGAGGCTGCCTTCAGTGCCCAGCGGGCGCTGAGCCGGAATCGGGTGATTCACGCTCTTGGCATCGTGACTTTTGTGGCGCAGGCATCGCTTCATACCGGCGGTACATGGGACGGCACGGTGAAGAATCTGCAAAACCGCTGGAGTGACGTTTACGGATTTGACGACCGGAGTGACGCGATGACAGAGCTGTCCCAAATGGGCTTGGAGCTGATCGGCACGGAGAAGCTGACGGATTTCTATAACCTGCCGAAAAGCGAACAAAATATATTTGACCGCTGACGAAACCGTCAGCGGTCAGTGTTTTATGGAGGATGCAAAGATTAGATGTTCAGCAGATCGGAGTAGACCTTCAGAGCACCGTCGGTGTCATGGGCCAGAACCTTCTTGGCCAGAACCTTGCCCAGCTGGACACCTTCCTGATCGAAGGAATTCAGGTTCCAAGCAAAGCCCTGATACATGACCTTGTTCTCGAAGTGAGACAGCAGCGCGCCGACAGCAGCGGGGGTCAGCTTCTCACCGATGATGATGGAGGAGGGACGGCCGCCTTCGAACTTCTTGTTCAGGTTGGTGTCGTCCTTGCCGCAGGCAAAGGCCACGATCTGTGCTGCCACGTTTGCACACAGCTTCTGCTGGCTGGTGGAGCCTTCGATGATCACATCGGAACCCATCTGGCTGTTGCGGAAGCCCACAAACTGCAGGGGAACGATGTCGGTGCCC
>JAZNNV010000046.1:0-5737 GCA_045580465.1 Faecousia sp. | reverse complement strand
CGGCAAGCGTGTTGACGGCCGCGGCATGGACGAGATCCGTCCTCTGGATGCTGAAGTTGGCATTCTGCCCCGCGTACACGGCTCCGGTCTGTTTGCTCGTGGTCAGACACAGGTTCTGTCCATCTGCACCCTGAACACCCTGTCTGCTGCTCAGAAGCTGGATACCATCTATCCCGAAGAGACCAAGCGCTATATCCACCACTACAACTTCCCCTCTTTCTCCACCGGCGAAGCAAGAGCTGCCCGCTCCACTTCCCGCCGTGAGATCGGTCATGGCGCACTGGCCGAGAAGGCTCTGCTGCCCGTGATTCCCTCCGTGGAAGAGTTCCCCTACGCCATCCGTGTGGTTTCCGAGGTTCTTTCCTCCAACGGTTCCACCTCTCAGGGCTCCATCTGCGGCTCTACTCTGGCTCTGATGGACGCAGGCGTGCCCATCAAGCGCCCCGTCGCCGGCATTTCCTGCGGTCTGATCACCGACAACGAGACCGGCGAGTGGAGAACCTTCACCGACATTCAGGGTGTTGAGGACTTCCACGGCGAAATGGACTTCAAGGTCGCAGGTACTTCCGTTGGCGTCACCGCCATCCAGATGGACCTGAAGAACAAGGGTCTGACCATGGAGATCATCGCTGACGCGCTGGAGCGCTGCCGCGTTGCCCGTATGCAGATTTTGGACGAGGTCATGCTGAAGGCAATTCCCGAGCCTCGCGCTGAGGTTTCCGAGTTTGCGCCCAAGATGCTGTCCCTCAAGATCCCCGTGGACAAGATCCGCGAGGTCATCGGCTCCGGCGGCAAGACCATTCAGAAGATCTGCGCAGATACCGGTGCAAAGGTCGACATCGAGGACGATGGCTCTGTGTTCATCTCTGCTGTTGACTCCGCCGCTGCTTACGCTGCCAAGAAGATGGTGGACGACATCTGCTTCGTCCCCGAGGTCGGCAAGCTGTACTACGGCAAGGTCGTCCGCATCCTGCCCATCGGCGCATTCGTCGAGATCGCTCCCGGTCACGACGGCATGGTTCACATCTCCAAGCTGGAGAACCGCCGTGTTGGGAAGGTGGAGGATGTCCTGAATCTGGGCGATATGACTTGGGTCAAGTTCATGGGCTTCGATGAGAAGGGCCGTGCAAACTTCAGCCGCAAGGACGCTCTGAAGGAAATGGAAGGCAACGAGTAATTCCAAACATTCACCCCGGTGCATCGCACCGGGGTGTTTTTATCCATTGCAGCAAAAACACAGCGGAGCATCGGTGATGCTCCGCTGTTACGTTTTACAGATGGCGGGGTTCTTGCTGCTTTGCCTTTCTTCTGGCTCTCAAACGTCCGCCAAGGTAGGCGACACCGCCCACGGCGGTGAACAGGTACAGCCGCAGCAGACCCATGAAATATTCGATCACGTTGACGATGTCCAGCTCAATGGCAATGGGAACGAAGAAAAAGGTCTCCATAAAGGACATATTCATGGCAATTCCTTCATATTCCTTGACATTTTCCATGATCCAGATCGCCTGAATTGCCTGATGGGCAACGTAAGGTGTGATCAGCGTGAACATGATGCAAACGCCAACGCCGATCTTGGTCTGATTTTTGTTCAGCAGGCGATAGCCGATGAAGACCAAAAAAGCCACGAGGATGCCGCCGAAGGCGGGCATCAGACCCAGCCGGGGCAGCAGCACGATCACCGCACCGCTGACCAGCGCGCCGAGAAGCGCGCCCAGAAAGCCACGCAGGGGCTTGGGCTCGTTTTCCAGCTCCAGCGCTTCCTCGAACTCTTCCTCTTCCTGCTGGGGCAGCGGCTTGCCGCAGTACTCGCAGACCTCGCTATCGTCCGGGATCCGGCGGTCGCAATTGGGACAGATCATAATGCGTCCCCCTTAGCAGTAGAAGTCCTTGATCCGCTTGGCGCGGCTGGGATGACGGAGCTTGCGGATCGCCTTGTTTTCGATCTGGCGGATACGTTCACGGGTCACGCCGAAGATCTGACCCACTTCCTCAAGGGTGTGGGTGCGGCCGTCGTACATGCCGAAGCGCATACGAAGCACATCCGCTTCCCGCTCGGTCAGGGTATCGAGGATCTCCTTCAGTGCTTCCGCCAGCAGGGCATTGGAGGTGGCATCCGCAGGGCCGGGGGTGCGCTCGTCTTCGACGAAGGAGCCGATGGAGGTGTCTTCCTCGTCACCCACGGGGGTATCAAGGCTCAAAGTATCGGCGGCGGTGCGGTTTGCCTCGATGATCTTCTCAACGGGCAGACCCAGCTCGGCGGCGATCTCCTCCACGGTAGGCTCACGGCCCAGCTCCTGCACCAGCTTGCGGTTGCAGCGGGTGGCTTTGTTGATGACCTCAACCATATGCACCGGCACACGGATCGTACGTGCCTGATCCGCGATGGCGCGGGTAATGGCCTGACGGATCCACCAAGTGGCATATGTAGAGAATTTGTTTCCCTTTGTCCAGTCGAACTTGTCGACCGCGCGAATGAGACCCGTGTTGCCTTCTTGGATCAGGTCAAGGATGTGCAGACCGCGGCCGGAATATTTCTTGGCGATGGAGACCACCAGACGCAGGTTCGCCTCGGTCAGCTTGTTCTTGGCTTCCTGATCGCCCTCAGCGACACGGCGTGCCAGCTCCACTTCCTCCTCCGCAGACAGCAGCTTCACCTGACCGATCTCCTTCAGATACATACGCACCGGATCGTCCAGATTGTACTCAGCCGCCAGATCCACGGGATCGATCAGCTCCTCGTCGTCCATGCCGATCATGTCCAGATCCATGTCCAGATCCACAACATCCATATCATCGCCCAGATCCAGCTCCAGCTCAGCGCCGACGATCTGAATGTTCATGGCATCGAAGCGGCCATAGATCTCCTCGATCTTCTCAGGCGACAGATCCATCTGCTCCAGCAGCGCGGTTAGGTCTGCGGCACGGATCATGCCTTCCTTGCAGCCGCGGGTGATCAGCGCCTGCAGGGCGGACTGCAGCTCCTCCATGCTCTTGGCGGGTTTTTTCGTTGTGCTCATAAGCTCCCCCTCTGTATCTTTTGTTTTCTTTGTCATGCGGATAGACTATATACCGATTTTCCGATTTTGACAAGGGTTTTTTAAGAAAATTTTTCAAAAATCGTGGCTTTTGCCGCATTTTGTCACTCCACTGCGAAGTTTTCCCCTTTTTCCGCGAAAACATACAGTTTACTTTTGCAATAAAATTCGGTATAATAAGAAAATAATGGGATGGTGTGCCTATACGGTACCATCATAAACCCTTGTAAGGCGGGTGCTTGCTCCCGCCGGGCATTTTGTAATTGAAAAATGCCGCGCTGCAAGACGCACACCAGACTAACTGCGGAAAATTCGCCCATTGAGGTCGGTTTTTCCGATGGCGGGAGCAAGCACCCGCCCTACGATTTGTACCAATAACGATCGCAGGAACGCACATCCGTGGCGCATTATTTACACAGAATCTTCAACCGTGAGGTATATTCTATGACCGAGCTTTCCAAAATCCGCAATTTTTCCATCATTGCCCACATCGACCACGGCAAATCCACCCTCGCCGACCGTTTGATCGAGGAGTGCAACGCCATCGATCTGCGGGAGATGGAATCCCAGCTGCTGGACTCCATGGACTTGGAGCGGGAGCGTGGCATCACCATCAAGGCGACCGCCGTGCAGCTGACCTATACCGCCGATGACGGGGATACCTATGCCCTGAACCTGATCGACCCCCCCGGTCACGTGGACTTCAACTACGAGGTCTCCCGCAGCCTTGCCGCCTGCGAGGGCGCGGTGCTGGTGGTGGACGCCTCTCAGGGCGTGGAAGCCCAGACACTGGCAAACACCTTCCTCGCAACGGATGCAGGACTTGAAGTTCTGCCCGTTATCAACAAGATCGACCTGCCCTCGGCGCGTCCTGCGGAGGTCAAGACTGAGATTGAGGACATCATCTGCATCCCTGCCGAGGACGCGCCGGAGATCTCCGCCAAAAACGGCATCAATATTCGCTCTGTTCTGGAAATGATCGTCCGGGACGTTCCCGCCCCCAAGGGTGACCGCAATGCGCCCCTGCAGGCGCTGATCTTCGACAGCGTTTACGACTCTTACCGGGGTGTCATCGTGTACGTGCGCGTCAAGGAAGGCACAGTCCGTGCCGGTCAGGACATCAAAATGATGGCAACGGGTGCGACCTATAAGGTCGTGGAGGTGGGTACCATGAGTCCCCGGGGTCTGATGCCCAAGGATGCCCTGGGTGCCGGCGAGGTGGGCTACATCACCGCCTCCATCAAGACCGTTTCCGACACGCAGGTGGGCGACACCATCACTACCATCGAAAATCCCGCCCCGCAGCCCCTGCCCGGCTACCGTCCCGTACAGCCCATGGTCTACTCCGGCGTGTACCCTGCCGACGGCGCAAAATATCAGGATCTGCGGGAAGCGCTGGAAAAGCTGAAGCTGAACGACGCATCCTTCGTCTACGAGCTGGAAAGCTCCATCGCTCTGGGCTTTGGCTTCCGCTGCGGCTTTTTGGGTCTGCTGCACATGGAGATCATTCAGGAGCGTCTGGAACGGGAATATAATCTGGATCTGATCACCACCGCCCCCAACGTGGTCTACCGGGTCACCAAGAATACCGGCGAGGTGCTGATGGTGGACAACCCCCTTGACTACCCCGACCCCATGGAGATCCAGCTGGCAGAAGAACCCTACGTCAAGGTCAACCTGATGGCACCTCAGGAATACGTAGGAAACATCATGGATCTGGCGACTTCACGCCGGGGCGAATTTAAGGACATGGTCTATCTGGATGCCAACCGGGTGGAGCTGCACTATGAAATGCCCCTGAACGAGATCATTTACGATTTCTTCGATGCGCTGAAATCCCGCACCCGTGGCTACGGCAGCCTTGACTACGAGCTGATCGGCTACCGCCCCAGCCGTCTGGTGAAGCTGGATATTCTCCTCAACGGCGACATCGTTGACGCATTGAGCTTCATCCCCTTTGCGGACAACGCCTATCCCCGCGCCCGCAAGATCTGCGAAAAGCTGAAGGAAAACATCCCCCGCGCCCAGTTTGAGATCCCTGTGCAGGCTGCCATCGGCGGCAAGATCATCGCCCGGGAGACCATCAAGGCACTGCGCAAGGACGTGCTTGCCAAGTGCTACGGCGGCGACATCACCCGTAAGAAGAAGCTGCTGGGAAAGCAGAAGGAAGGCAAGAAGCGTATGCGCACCTTCGGCACGGTTTCCGTCCCCAGCGAAGCCTTTATGGCTGTCCTCAAGCTGGACGAGGATTAAAGTCTCCCGGAGAGCATCGTAGGGCGGCTCCTTGGTGCCGCCACTACAATTCCGATGCGTTATCATGGCGGGAGCATTTTGTTATGGAATGATTGCCCCCGGCAATCATTTAGATTTGGGATTCGCTGCGCTCTGCAACACACCCGCCCTACATGTTTTATCAAACACATCATCACACAGGAGGACTCACATGGCATTATTCGGAAACAAGCAAAAAAAGCCACTGGGCATCTATGTCCATGTGCCCTTCTGCCGCAGCAAATGCAGCTACTGCGATTTTTACTCCATCTGCGACACCTCCCGCCCCGTCACCGATGCCTATCTGGACGCCATCTGCGAGCATATCCGGGAAACCGGCCCGCTGACGCCTGACTATCTGGTGGACACCGTCTATTTCGGCGGCGGTACACCCAGTTATTTCGGTGCGGAGGGCATGGCAGTCATCC
>JAZNNV010000045.1:0-15959 GCA_045580465.1 Faecousia sp. | reverse complement strand
CGGCGCGATCAAGGTCGGCATCGAAGCAATGAAGCGCATCATTGCTGCGGATCTTGGTAAGGAATAAATGTAGGGCGGGCGCTTGCTCCCGCCACCCTTGGGGGATAGGCTATGTGCTTGATTTGTAACCGAATACAAATGATTAAAGAAAACAATAATCCTTGGTTTGTCGAAGAGTTGGATACGGGATATGTTGTTATCGGCGATAATCAGCACTTCCGAGGCTACACGCTATTCCTGTGTAAAGAGCATAAGACAGAACTCTTTCAGCTGGACCGTTCGACAAAGATTAAATTTTTAGAAGAAATGTCCCTTGTTGCAGAAGCTGTTGCAAATGCTTTTGGCGCAGAGAAGATGAATTATGAGCTTTTGGGCAATGGAGATACCCATCTTCACTGGCATTTATTCCCGAGAGTACATGGTGACTTGGAGAGTTTTGGAAATGATGGGAAAGGTCCAGTCTGGTGGTATCCAAGGGAGAAAATGTATTCTCCTGACAATAAACCATCAGATGCACAACTGCAGGAACTAAAAGTAAGGTTATCCAAGGAATTGCAAAAGTTGGTATGAAAGCGTTCTTTCTTATAGTAAAACGCAGCACACACGTGTGCTGCGTTTTGCTTATTGAAGAAGGTGGCGGGAGCAAGCACCCGCCCTACATGATATTAATCTGTACCTGATCAGTTAGATGCCTTTTTCAGCTTGCGTAACGGAAACTGGGGGAGTAAAATCGCGATGAACACCAACGCGCAGCCGATGCCTTCGGTAAGAGTCAGCTGTTCCTTCAGCACAAGCCAGCCGGAAAGAACGGCAAAGACCGATTCAAAGCTCATCATCACCGATGCGGTCGCGGGGTCAAGCATCCGCTGACCGACGATCTGCAGGGTATACGCGACACCCATCGACAAAACACCCGCATAGGCAAGGGGCAGCCAGCAATTCAGAATATCACCGATCACGACTTTTTCCGCAAACAGTGTGATCACAAGGGAGATCACCGCGCAGACAAGGCTTTGCACCATGTTCAGCGCCACACAGTCCAGATCGCCCGCAAAACGGTCGAGCAGCAGGATCTGCACCGCAAATGCCGCGGCGCAGCCCAGAGTCAGTACGTCTCCGATATTGACGGAGGCAAAGCCTGATCCGCTCAAGAAATAGAGTCCGGCAGCTGCCAATACAATGCTGATCCAAATGGATTTCGGTGGCTTCTTCTTTAAGAACAGCCCGAAAATCGGCACAAGTACGATATACATAGCGGTGATGAAGCCACTTTTTCCTGCGGTGGTATGCATCAAGCCCAGCTGTTGCAGCGCAGTCGCAGCGAACAACGCAATGCCACAGATGATACCCACCTTCCAAAGCCGCTTGTCCGCGAGGACGGATATGAAATTGTCTTTGTTTCTGATCCAAACCACCGGGAGCAGCACGATCACTGCCAAAATGCAGCGAATTGCAAGGAAGGTATAGGGTCCGATCAGGTCAACGCCCACGCTCTGCGCCACAAAGGTCGATCCCCAGATGGCGGTTGCCAGCAAAAGCGTAAGTGTTCCTTTGAGCTTTTTCGTCATTTTTATCACCGAAGCACACTTTATCACAGCCGAAACCAAATTGCAAGATTGCATTTTCCTGGCATTGTGCTATAATTAACTTATAATTCTATTTAGGAGGTTTCCCTATGTCCGAAATCAAGAAAATTCCCGTCCGTTCTGAGATCCCCGTGGAGGATACTTGGGCAACGGAGGATATGTACGCAAGTGATGCCGCTTGGGAGGAAGAGCTGGCAACTGTCGCTGCCGATCAGGCTTATGCCGCTTCTTTTGCGGGTAAGTTGGGTGAAAGTGCTGAGAATCTTTATGATTATTTGAGTCAGGGCGAAAAGGTCAGCTCCAAGATCAGCCTCCTTGCTAACTACTGCATGCGCAAGGCTGACGAGGATACCCGTAATTCCACCTATCAGGCAATGGTGGGTAAGTTCTATTCCATTATGGTCGCCTTTGGCGCTGCCACCAGCTTTGACACTCCCGAAATTATGGCGATCTCCGATGAGACCCTTGAGAAGTTCTATGCCGAGAAGCCGGAGTTGGAGCGCTATCGCCGTTATCTGACCAACATGCGCCGCCGTAAGGAACACATTCTGTCTCCCGCGGAGGAGAAGCTGCTGGCTGCTGCAGGTGAGATGGCATCCGCTCCCGATGACATCTACGGCATGTTTGCAGACGCGGACATCACCTTTGCCGATGCCGTGGATGCCCATGGCAACAAGTATCCTCTGCGTCAGGGCAACTTTGTTTCCTATGAGGAAAGCCCCGACCGAAAGCTTCGTCAGAGTGCTTACGAAAATCTCTACGACAGCTTCGCGTCCTTCAAGAACACCGCCGCGGCTCTGCTGAATGCTCAGAACAAGCAGCAGAAGTTCTTTGCAGAGGCAAGAAAGTACCCCAACGCTTTCGAAGCCGCGCTGGACAGAACCAATGTTCCCACCTCTGTTTACCTGAACCTGATCGAGGCTGTCCATCAGAACCTTGACAAGATGCACCGCTATGTCCGCCTGCGCAAGAAGCTGCTTGGTGTTGATGAGCTGCATTTCTACGATGTGTACGCATCCCTGCTTGCGGATGTGGACAAGAAGATCCCCTTCGCGGATGCCAAGCAGACGGTTTACGACGCGCTCGAGCCTCTGGGCGAGGACTACCGCAAGATCCTTGCTGATGGCTTTGCCAACCGCTGGATCGACGTCTACACCAACGAGGGCAAGCGCAGCGGCGCATATTCTGCCGGCGCAGCTGTCCATCCCTATGTTCTGCTGAACTACACCGGCACGCTGGACAGCCAGTTCACGCTGGCACATGAGATGGGTCATGCTCTGCACTCCTATCTCTCCAACAAGACCCAGAACCCCATCGATGCCCAGTATGTGATCTTTGTTGCTGAAGTTGCATCTACCTGCAACGAGGCACTGCTGATGGAGTATCTCCTGAAGAAGACCACCGACAAGAGAGAGCGTGCCTACCTGATCAACCACTTCCTGGAACAGTTCAAGGGTACGCTGTACCGCCAGACCATGTTTGCAGAGTTTGAGCTGAACATCGGCCGCATGATCGCAGAGGGCAAGACCCTGACTGCCGACGTTCTGTGCGCAGAATACAAGCGTCTGAATGAGATGTACTTCGGACCCGACATGGTGGTCGATGACCGCATTGCCGTGGAGTGGGCACGCATCCCGCACTTCTACATGAACTACTACGTCTTCCAGTACGCCACCGGCTATTCCGCCGCCATCGCGCTGTCCAGAAAGATCCTCAGCGAGGGCGAAAGCGCTGTCAAGGATTACATCGATTTCCTCTCCGGCGGCTGCTCCAAGAGTCCCATCGATCTGCTGAAGGGTGCCGGTGTGGATATGACCAGCCCCGAGCCTGTGAATCAGGCGCTGCAGCTGTTCGACGAGCTGTTGGGCGAGATGGAAGAGCTGACCAAGGATCTGTAATGATGAAAGAGATTTTTATCCCGACGCTTCACAGCTTTGCGATGGATAATGTTTTCACCGGCTCCTGCGGCATGTTCCGATTTCGGGCATGCCCCGCAGTCGTGAAGGCAACGCAGAAGGAAGTGGACTTTGAGAAAAGCACCATTGTCGCGGAGTATTGGCACGGACTTTTCTGTTATGAAAAGAGCGAAATTGAGGGCAGGGAAGAATTTCCCATGACCGAAGAGGGAAGACTTGCCATGAAGGCATGGCTCGAGTCCCATATTGAGGAGGAACACACTTGAATTTTGGCATGCCGACCCTGATCGAGGTGGAAACGGTCGCAGAAACCGCCGCCCTTTGTGCGGAGCTGGGACTTTCTTTTGTAGAGCTGAATACCAATTTTCCTTTGCATCAGCCGCATTTACTGGATGCAGATCAGTTGAACGGGCTGGCGCAGCGCTACGGTATCTTTTATACTATCCATCTCAACGATGAAATGGCGATCGCGGAGTTCAATCCCGCCGTCTCCGGGGGCTACCGCATGGCGGTTGCACAAACGATTGATCTTGCAAAGAAAATTGGTGCAAAGAAGCTGAATATGCATCTGTCTGACGGCGCAAAGTACACAATGCCGGATCGGGTGGTGCTTTTCTACGATGCTTACCGCGATGAATATTTGCGCCAGATCAGCTCTTTCCGTGATTTCTGTGAGCAGCAGATCGGCGACAGCGGCATTGTGATCTGCATTGAGAACACCAGTGGCTTCCGCAATTTCCAGCGTGCCGCGCTGGAGATCCTGCTGGAAAGCCCCGTGTTTGCATTGACCCTTGATATCGGTCACAATTATTGCGCAGACCGCGTGGATGAAGTGTTTTACTTCTACAATCGCACGCGCCTGACACATATGCACATGCATGATGCAAAAAATGGAAAGAATGATCATCTTGCACTTGGAGAAGGGGAGCTTGATCTTCCTTTCTTTGTGAAGCTGGCGCAGGAGTGTGACTGTACTGTGGTTTTGGAAACCAAGACCGTGGAGGGTCTTAAAAAGTCCGCCCAATGGGTAAAAAATGCTGGACTTCTTTGACGAAATGTGCTATAATGTCACAGATATGTAAAGACTGTACGGAAACAAAACAGATGTCTGCGACCTTAGCGAGAGGGGATTGGTGAAAGCCCTTGTCTGAAGCATCTGCCAGCCACTTCCGTGTCGCCCGGGATGACCGGGACGGGCGCTCCCGTTACAGAGCCACTAAGAGATCCCTTCAGGGATGAATTAGGGTGGTACCGCGATTCAACTCGCCCCTATGTTTTAGGGGCGAGTTATATTTTTTGTAATTTATTTGGAGGTAATACCAATGAGCAATAAACCTTACGGCGTAAACGAACTGCGCGAAATGTTCCTTTCTTTCTTTGAGAGCAAGGGTCACCTGCGCCTGCCCAGCTATTCGCTGATCCCGCAGAATGATGCGTCCCTGCTTTTGATCAACTCCGGCATGGCACCCATGAAGCCCTTCTTCAAAGGTGATGTAGAGCCGCCCCGCCGCCGTATCTGCACCTGCCAGAAGTGCATCCGTACCGGTGACATCGAGAATATCGGCAAAACTGCCCGTCACGGCACTTACTTTGAAATGCTGGGCAACTTCTCCTTCGGTGACTACTTTAAGCACGAAGCCATCGCATGGTCTTGGGAATTTTTGACCAAGGTCGTGGGGCTGGAGGAGTCCCGTCTGTATCCTTCCATCTATGAAAATGATGAGGAAGCCTTTGAAATCTGGACGAAAGAGATTGGTGTTCCTGCGGATCACATCTTCCGTTTCGGCAAGAAGGACAACTTTTGGGAGCATGGCTCCGGTCCCTGCGGTCCCTGCTCTGAGATCTACTATGACCGCGGCGAGAAGTACGGCTGCGGCAGCCCCGACTGCAAGGTAGGCTGTGAATGCGACCGCTACATGGAAGTCTGGAACAACGTCTTCTCCCAGTTTGATAACGACGGTCAGGGCAACTACACCGAGCTTGCGCAGAAGAACATCGATACTGGCATGGGTCTGGAGCGTCTGGCTGTTGTCTGTCAGGATGTGAACTCTCTGTTCGATGTGGATACTGTCATGAACATCACCAACAAGGTGACCACCATCACCGGCGCTTCCTACGGACGCAGCGCCAAGATGGACGTTTCTCTGCGTGTCATCACCGACCACATCCGTGCATCTACCTTTATGATTGCTGACGGCGTGCTGCCCAGCAACGAGGGCCGCGGTTATGTCCTGCGCCGCCTGCTGCGCCGTGCTGCCCGCCATGGCAAGCTTTTGGGCGTGAACCATCCGTTCCTTTACGATGTCGTTGAGACTGTCGTCAAGGAGAATGAGGTCCATTACACCTATCTGCGCGAGCGTGCGGAATATATCACAAAGGTCATCAAGGTGGAGGAAGAGAACTTTGCCAAGACCATTGATGCCGGTATGCGCATCTTCAGCGAAAAGCTGGCTGAGCATAAGGCAAACGGTCTGGCTGTCTTCTCCGGCGCGGATGCGTTCCTGCTGTCCGATACCTACGGCTTCCCTGTGGATCTGACCGTTGAAATGGTGGAAGACGAGGGTATGACCCTCGATATGGACAAGTTTAACGAATGCCGCGAGGAGCAGAGAGTCCGCGCCCGTGAGGCACGTAAGGCTTTGGGCGATCTGGCTTGGGCTGGTATCGACTTCGGTCTTGACAACACCCCTACCGAATTTGTCGGTTATACTGATAATTCCTGCAGCGCCAAGGTGCTGGCTGTCTGCGTCGGTGATGAGGTCACCGGCTCTATCGCCGGCGGCGAAAGCGGCATTCTGGTTCTGGATCGCACACCCTTCTATGCTGAAATGGGCGGTCAGGTAGCTGACCACGGTGTGATCCTCGTTGGTGAGAGCCGTTTCGAGGTTAACAATGTTCAGAAGGACAAGGCAGGCAAGTATCTGCACTATGGCAAGCTGAAGTCCGGCTCTATCAAGGTCGACGATGTTGTCTGTGCCTGCATCGACGTAGAGCGCCGCAAGGCGATCATGCGCGCCCACTCTGCAACCCATCTGCTGCAGAAGGCACTGACTTCCGTTTTGGGTGATCACGTTCATCAGGCAGGCTCTTTTGTGGAACCTGATCATCTGCGTTTTGACTTTACCCACTATTCTGCTCTGACCTCTGAGGAGCTTGCGAAGATCGATAAGCTGGTGCAGGATGCGGTTTTGGAGGGCTATCCCATCGTAACCCGTGAAATGTCTATCGAGGAAGCAAAGCAGATCGGCGCGACCGCACTGTTCAGTGAGAAGTACGGTGATACTGTCCGTGTTGTCAACATGGGCGGCTATTCCATTGAGCTTTGCGGTGGCACACATCTGGACAACACCGCGAAGGTTGGTCCTTTCCGCATCGAATCCGAAGCAAGCGTCGCTTCCGGCGTGCGCCGCATCGAAGCGATCACCGGCAAGCTCTGCCTTTCTGATATGGCGAAGTATCGCCAGATGGTCTACGACGCCTGCGGCGCAATGAAGACCAGACCCACTGAGTTTGCCGACAAGCTCATCGAGTATCTTGAGGAAATGAAGAACCTGAAGAAGGCAATCGAGGCTTACAAGGCAAAGGAAGCTGCCGGTGAAGTTGACCGCTTCCTCTTCAGCGCCCACAAGATCGGCGATCTGCGTGTGCTGACCACAACTGTTCAGGGCGCGGATGCCGGCAAACTGCGTCAGATGGGCGACAGCCTGCGGGACAAGTCTTCCGACATCGTCGCAGTTCTTTCTACCGTCAATGAGGGTAAGATCACCTTCTTGGCAGTTTGCGGCAAGGATGCCATTGCAAAGGGCATCAAGGCAGGCGATCTTGTGAAGCTGGTTTGCTCTGCCTGCGGCGGCAGCGGCGGCGGTAAGCCTGATTCTGCCATGGGCGGCGGCAAGGATGCTACCCAGATCGACAATGCATTGGCGCTGGTCGATGACTTTGTTGCTTCTAAACTGAACTGAGAAAGGGGAGCGCTGCCTTTGGCGGCGCTCCTTCCTGAAAAAGGGGGATATGCGTGCGCAAACTTGCTTGGTTTACGGTTGGATTTCTCGCAGGCATATTCCCGTGCGCGTGCTTTTACGGAGCATGGATCCTTCCTGCGGGTCTCGGATTACTGACTCTCGCGGGTGTGATAGCCTATTTTGCAAAAGCCAAGAGGCTGCCAAGACTTGCGATGTATCTGTCACTTGGCTGCGCTTTGGGTGTTCTGTGGTTTGCTGTATATGATAATTTGTTTGTGCTGACACCCAGAATAGCCGATGGCGAGACCGGCTATGTGCAGATAGAGGCATCGGATTATTCCGTGCAGACACAATACGGCACTTCTGTTGAGGGTAATGTTGTGCTTGCCGGAAAAAGCTACCGTGTCAAAGCGTATCTGAAGCAAAATGCTCTGCTTTATCCGGGGGATACTGTTGTCGGACGTTTCCGTTTTCGGTTGACGACGGCGGGTGGTCTTGATGACCCAACCAATCACCGCACGGAGGGCATTTTTCTACTTGCGTATCCTGTCGGTGATTCTGTCATTACCCATGCTGAAGAAATACCCATTCGCTATTATCCCGCGGTTTGGCGGAAGGCATTGCTCGACAGAATCACGCAAGTATTCCCGGAGGATGCAGAAGCCTTTGCCAGAGCCCTGCTGATGAGCGACCGCAGCGGCATAGACTATGAGTTGAACACTGCCTTCAAGGTCAGTGGCATCAGTCATATCATTGCGGTTTCGGGGTTGCATGTTTCGATCCTCTTCGGCTTGATCTATACGGTTACTACCAAGAGAAGGTTTCTTGCCTGCATATTGGGCATCCCTGCGCTGCTGCTTTTTGCCGCAGTCGTGGGATTTACGCCATCTGTGAACCGAGCGTGCATCATGCAGTCATTGATGCTGATTGCAATGGCGGCAGACCGGGACTACGATGCAAAAACCGCGCTTGCTTTTGCGGTGCTGGTGATGGTTGTCGCGAACCCCATGGCGATCCTATCTGTCAGCTTGCAGCTGTCTGCAGGTGCTGTTCTGGGAATTTTGATGTTCTCACAACGGATCTCTGCATATCTGCTTCCTGAAAAGCGGCTGAAGAAGGGCAATCGGCTGTTGAAGCGCACGCTCCACTGGCTCGTTTCGTCACTTTCGGTGACATTGAGCGCGATGGTCTTTACAACACCACTGGTTGCGTATTATTTCGGCTGCGTCAGTCTGATCGGTATTGTGACCAATCTTTTGACCTTGTGGGTTATTTCCTTTGTTTTCTATGGCATCATGTTCTGCCTTGCAGTCAGCGCTGTGAGTGTGACTGTGTCTGCGTGGCTTGCTGCCGCTATCGCTTTTCCGATTCGCTATGTTTTGCTGATCGCCCGATCTCTGTCGAAGTTGCCGATGGCGGCTGTCTATACGGTCAGCATATACGTTGTCATTTGGCTGATCGGTACCTATGTGATGCTGACAGTGTTTCTGTTGATGAAGAAGAAGCGCCCTGTCCTGCTGGCTTGCTGCATCGTTTTAACGCTTGCGCTATCCCAATTGATGGCTTGGACGGAGCCGCTGTTGGATCGTTGCCGTGTGACGGTGCTGGATGTGGGACAAGGGCAGAGTATTCTTCTGCAAAGTGACGGAAAGACCTTTCTGGTTGACTGCGGCGGTGACAGCAGTGAACAAGCGGCTGACCTTGCTGCAGAAACGCTTTTAAGTCAAGGCATCAGCCGGCTGGATGGCATCATCGTTACGCACTATGATGAGGATCACGCCGATGGCTTGCAGTATTTGTTGACACGCATCCGAACAGACCGCCTGATCCTGCCTCATATTTCTGATGAAGAGCAGGTCGGTGCGAAGCTTTCATTGCTAACAGACGGAAGCGTTCAATACATTCGGGAGGATGTATCCTATCAATTCGAGCATACACAATTGACCGTGGTCGGACCTTATTCCTACGATGCAGGCAACGAAAGCAGCCTTTGTGTCTTGTTCCAAAGCGGAGATTGTGATATACTGATTACGGGTGACAGAAGTACGCTCGGTGAACGTGTTCTGCTGCAAACCCATATGTTGCCACAGCTTGACCTTTTGATCGTCGGACATCATGGGTCGGCTTCTTCTACCGGCGAGGCGCTACTCGCCGTCACGAGACCGAAAACTGCTGTCATCTCCGTTGGAGAGGATAACCGTTACGGTCATCCATCCGACGAGGTACTGCAGCGGCTGGCGGAAATCGGCTGTGAAGTGTACCGAACTGACATTCACGGAACAATTATTTTCAGGAGGTGAGACCTTGGCGAAACGAGAAGAAACGGCAGCCCAGCTTCAGGCATTAAAGGCTGCTATCAAGGAGAAAAATCCCGAACGACTCTACATTTTTCATGGCGAAGAGGTCTTCCTTCTGCACCATTATTTACAGCGGCTGAAGGAGCTGCTGATCGACGAGCTGACTGAGTCCTTCAACTACCACCGCCTGACCAATGAAACCTTTGACGTGCAGACCTTTGCGGATGCTGTGGAGAATATTCCCATGATGGCGGAATTCTCCATGGTTCAGGTGGATGACATCGACCTGTTCAAGCTGGGTGAAGACGCGCGTAACAAGATGGCAGAAGTTCTCAGCGATATTCCTGAGTACTGCACCGTTGTCTTTACCTATGAAACGGTTGCATGGAAGCCTGACAAGCGGCTCAAGAAGCTTTTTGCAGCGGTGGATGAAAATGCGACCGTCGTGGAATTCCCCAAGCAGGAGCAGCGGGATCTGGTCAGCTGGATCACCCGTCACTTCCTTAATCGTCAAAAGCGGATCACGCCGGATCTGTGCGTCTACCTGATCGAGCTTACGGGCGGCACAATGACCGCCTTGAGTGGAGAAATTGACAAAATTTGCGCTTATTCCGGCGCGGATTCCATCTGCAAGGCAGATATTGATGCTGTTGTCGAGCCGGTTATGGATGCAGTCGTATTCCAAATGACGGATCTGCTGAGTGCTGGACGCTTTTCTCAGGCGCTGGACAAGCTTCAGCAGCTGCTGAAATTGCAGCAGGAACCGATTGCGATCCTTGGTGCAATCGGTATGCATTTCCGCAGGATCAGTGCCGCGCGTATCCTGATCGATAACGGGCGCAATGCTTCCGAATTGGCGAGCCTTTGCGGCATTGGTGAATATCCTGCTAGAAAAACCATGGAAGCAGCCCGCAAATTCAGCCCTGCTTTTTGTAAGAAAACTGCAGAATTGATCCTTGAAACGGATTACCGCATGAAGACCTCCTTTGATGAGCAGGAGCGATTGCTTGAGATGCTTTTGTTGCAGCTGGCGCAGGAGGCGAGGGCATGATCAGGATCAAGGAGGCGATCCTTGTTGAGGGCAGATACGATAAAAATACCCTCAGCCAGATCGTGGATGCGACGATTTTAGAATCCTCCGGCTTTGGCATCTTCAAGGATAAAGAGCTTTTAGGTCTTCTTCGTAAGGTTGCGCAGAGTAGGGGACTGATCGTGTTTACCGATTCGGACGGCGCGGGCTTTGTGATTCGCAATCACATCAAAAGCGCCATTCCCGCGCAATATCTGAAGCATGCCTACATTCCTGAGATCCCCGGCAAGGAGCGACGCAAGAACGCACCGGGAAAAGAGGGCATCCTCGGGGTGGAAGGAATGACCCCGGAGGTGATCCTTGAGGCACTGCGCCGTGCAGGAGCGACCTTTGATGATGCCCCGTCCACGAGCCTGCATGGTATCACAAAGCAGGAACTGTACAAACTGGGGCTCTCAGGCGGCGCAAACAGCGCACTGCTGCGCAAAAAACTGATTGAAAAGCTGGGCTTTCCGAAGCATATGAGCGCCAACGCATTGCTGGATGCACTCAATCTTCTATATGATCTGAATGATCTGAAACCTATTGTAGAAACATTGGAGCTATAAAATGGTTGATATTTCTGTCAACAATTTAACAAAGTTCTTTGTCATCGGCGAGAACCTGCTGGAGGGTCTTTCTTTTGAGATCCAGGAAGGGGAGTGCGTTGCCATTCTCGGTCGAAACGGCTGCGGCAAGACCACCCTCTTCAAGATCCTATCCGGCGAGATGGATTATGACGAGGGTGAAGTGTACATCAATCCCAACAAACGGCTGGGCTTGATCTCACAGATCCCTCAGTTTCCCGTGGGCTTTACTGTCGAGGATGTGCTGCGTTCCGCTTACGCGGGCATCCTGAAAGCAAAGAAGCGCATGGAAGCGTTGGAGCTGGAGATGCTGCACGGCGCGACTGCGGAACAGCTGCGGGAGTATGACAACCTGACAAATCGCTTCCAATCCGGCGGCGGTTATGAGATGGATGTGGAAGTGGATAAGATCTGTAATGGTCTCGGCATTACCCCGGAGCAGCGCACGCAGGAATTTGACAGCCTTTCCGGCGGCGAACGCACGCGAGTCAATCTCGGCAGATTGCTGCTGGAAAAGACGGACATTCTATTGCTGGACGAGCCGACCAATCACCTGGATCTTCGCAGCGTGGAATGGCTGGAAAGCTATATTAACAGCTTCAAGGGAACAGTCCTTGCCATCTCCCATGACCGCTATTTCATTGATCGGATCGCAGATCGGGTTATTGAGATCACCGATGGTCACGCGGAGTTCTACTCCGGCAATTATTCCTTTTACATGGACGAAAAGCAGGCTCGCTTTGACCTGCAGCTGAAGCAATATGAGCAGGAGCAGGCAAAGCTGAAGCAGCTTGGCTATACGGTGGAACGTATGAAGGGTTGGGGTATCAATAACCGCACCCTTTACCGCCGCGCCATGTCCATTCAGCATCGAATGGAGCGCATCCGCAAGACCGAAAAGCCTAAGACGGAAAAGAAGATGAAGGCGACATTTGGAGAAAAGGACTTCTCCGGCGATGTTGTCTTTAAGATGAAGGGCGTATCGAAAGCCTTTGGTGAGCGTACACTGTTTTCGGATGTGTCATTGACCGTTGAGGGTGGAGAACGCATTGCGATACTCGGTGATAACGGAACGGGAAAATCCACCTTCCTGAAGTGCCTTTTGGGCGAGGAGGACTTCCTTGGTAAGATCCAGTTTGGACCAACAGTCAAATGGGGCTACCTTCCCCAGATCATCCACTTCGATCATCCTGAGCGAACCCTTTATGACACCATGCTTTATGAAAAGAATTGCTCCCCACAGACGGCACGTGACCGACTGGGCGCATTTTTGTTTCAGGGTGAAGATGTGTTCAAAACCGTTGGAACGCTCTCCGGCGGCGAGCAGAGCCGTCTGAGACTGTGTATGCTCATGGATGAGAAGATCAATCTTCTGATCCTTGACGAACCGACCAACCATTTGGATATTGCATCCCGCGAATGGATCGAAGCTGCCATCGAAGAATTTGAGGGCGTGCTGCTGTTCGTGTCCCACGACCGCTATTTCATTGAGAAATTTACGGAGCGCATCTGGCTGCTGGAAGACGGTCAGATCCGTGATTTCGCCTGCGGCTATGCCAAGTACCGCTCCATTCTTGAACATGAAGCGGCTGCAAAGCCCCAAATCGCTGCACCGAAAGAGCGCAAGGATAAACCCAAGGGCGGCACAAAGGAGCAGGAGAAGCTTGTCCGCCGTCTGGAACGGGATATTGAAAAGCAAGAGATGGTTATCGCTGACCTTGACCTGCAGATCGAAGCCGCTGCTGCCGACTATCAGCTTCTATCCCAACTGCTGCTGCAGAAGGAAAAGGAAGAGGTAACCTTGATGGAATTGATGGAGCAGTGGGAAGCGGCACAGGAAAATGTTTGAGGTGCGTTATGAAAAAACGTGTTTGCATTTTGGTCGCAGTCGCGTTTGTCCTGCTTTTGCTTTGGGCGGTCATTGATAATTACGCTCTCGAATTGAATCAGATCACAGTTTCCAGTGAACGCTTGCCTGATGCCTTCAACGGTTTTCGCATTGCTCATGTATCAGACCTGCACAGCACTGAAATGGGAGCAAATAACGAAACCCTGATCTCAATGCTTCGTCAGGCGGAGCCGGACATCATTGCGATCACTGGTGATTTGATGGATTCAAGAGATACAGATCCATCTGTTGCCTTGCGTTTTTGTCAGGATGCAGTTAAAATTGCGCCGGTGTATTATATTACAGGCAATCATGAGGTCAGGCTGGATTCGAAGCTTTATGCGGATCTGATCGATGGACTGAAGGCTGCTGGAGTAACTGTATTTGAAGACACAAGCGTGACCCTTACACGTGATGGAGCAGAAATCTGCCTTGCCGGTCATCAGTGGGGGAGAGCGGAGCTTGTTGCGGGCATCACGGATTTTCAAGGCTTCAAAATTCTGTTGAGCCACACACCTGAAGATTTTTCTGTTTATGCCGCTGCTGGGTATGATCTGGTACTGACCGGTCACGCCCACGGTGGACAGTTCCGCCTTCTTTTTATCGGCGGACTTTTCGCACCGGGTCAGGGCTTCCTGCCAAAATATGATTCCGGCTTATATCAGCTGGATGGTACCCAAATGGTCGTCAGCCGCGGCATTGGCAACAGCATTATCCCTTTGCGCTTTAACAATCCGCCTGAGGTGATTTTGATCACCCTCGAAGCTTGACACATAGTAAACAAAGATCTATAATAGCGAAAGATCAACTAAAGGAGCGAATTTCATGAGTTCATGTAACGGCAATTGTGCATCCTGCAGTTCCGACTGCGGTGACCGCAAGAAGGAGAGCCTGCTGGCTGCTCTCAATCCTAAATCAAGCATTAAAAAAGTGATTGCGGTTGTCTCCGGCAAGGGTGGCGTTGGCAAGTCTACGGTTACATCCCTGCTTGCTGTTGCCATGGCACGTCAGGGAAAACGCGTCGGCATCCTTGATGCAGACATTACTGGCCCGTCTGTTCCCACTGCATTTGGCGTTAGCGAGTGTCAGGGTGCGAACGAGGACGGGCTGTATCCTGCCTTGACCCGGACCGGCATGCAGGTGATGTCCATCAATCTGCTGCTGGATAATCCTGCCGATCCCGTTGTTTGGCGCGGCCCGGTCATCGCCGGCGCTGTCAAGCAGTTCTGGACGGATGTCATTTGGGAAGATGTTGACTATCTGTTTGTGGATATGCCCCCCGGAACGGGCGACGTGCCGCTGACGGTGTTCCAGAGTCTTCCCGTAGATGGTATTGTTGTGGTGACCAGCCCGCAGGATCTGGTTTCTATGATCGTTGCAAAGGCGGTTAAGATGGCAAGCATGATGCATATTCCTGTATTGGGTTTTGTTGAGAATTATGCTTATCTGACCTGCCCGGACTGTGGCAAGAAGATCAACGTTTTCGGTAAGAGCGGTCTTGATGAGGTCGCTGCCCAGATGGAACTGCCTATTCTTGCTCGTTTGCCCATTGATCCGGCTGTCGCAGAAGCATTTGACGATGGTCAGATGGAAACATTGAATACAGATGCGGTCAGCAGTGTGATCGAAGCGATCCTGAAGCAATAAAATGATCCCCTTCCTTGATAGCAAGGAAGGGGATTGTTCTTACAGAATCATACCAAGTACGTACCACAAGACCAGTAAAACGATCAGCAGGGGAATGGCAATCGCCAATACTCCCGAGCCGATTGCAATGATCACAACGCCAAAGTAATTCAGCGCAAAGATGATTGCGCCCATGAGTAGCGTGGAGAGCATTGCCTTGGAAAGCATCTTGCCGACGACTGACGCAAAGAAGAAGGTGTAAAGCACAGCAATCAACGGATTGACCGTAACCAGTAAAGCGCCAACAAGTCCCTTCAGAGCGCCCAGAAGCAGCATTGCTACCAACAAAGCCAGCAGAATCACCGGCGCCCAAGTCAGAAGTCCCGCCGGCAGATAATGGGACAGAAGCATGTTCGCGCCGGAGAAAAGGAGCATTGCTGCAGCAACACAGAGGATGCGCAGGGGCAGCCATGTATAGAATTTCTTTCCGTGAGGGATCAGGCTGTTGGCGACATTTGTCAGGAAGGCGAGGATCACCATGTCCAGCAACTCACCGCAAAGAGCTACGTAATCGTGAAGAGGAACGTAAAGCTCTACAACCGTGCCAAGCTCAGCGGTGTTGTAAATGCTGAAAAAGGGGAGTGGAGAGACCAGAAAACCGAGATCCAGCCCGAAGCTGTGAATGAAAATGGTTATGATATAGATAAACAGAATGCCAATGGTTGCAGACACACTTTGATTCAACGCTGATTTCTTGCCGAAAACAAATTTTCCGATGAAACCAAGCACCAGCGAGATTGCGGAAAAAACCGCCGCCATGATCAGAATGGATTTCAGATCAAAGTCAGCAGGCAGATAGGATTGCAGCTTATCGCTAATGGAATCCATAGGTAACCTCCTTATAAGAGCGCGAACAGCCGCCAGAATAAATTCCGGCGGCTGCGGTTGTAATCTGAAATTACTTCAGCTCAGCAGTTGCGCCAGCTTCCTTCAGCTCGGCGACCAGCTTCTCAGCGTCTTCCTTGGAG
>JAZNNV010000044.1:0-8976 GCA_045580465.1 Faecousia sp. | reverse complement strand
GGTGGAGATGGGCGAGCGTGCCTATGCCATCGCGGTAAACGTAGCCAATGAGGAGAGCGTGGCAAACATGGTGGCCCAGGTTGTGGAGAAATTCGGCGGTCTGGATATCATGGTGGCTAACGCGGGCGTTGTCCGTTCCGGCCCCATCGCTACCTTCGAGCAGAAGGATTTTGAGTTTGTGACAAGCATCAATTACAGCGGCCTGTTCCTCTGCGCAAAATATGCGTCCATCATCATGGAGGCACAGCATGAGGCAGATCCGGAGGCGATGTTTGACATCATCGCCATGTCCTCCAAGTCCGGTCTGGAAGGCTCCAACAAGAACTTTGCTTACGCAGGCTCCAAGTTCGGTGCCATCGGTCTGGTTCAGAGCTGGGCACTGGAGCTTTGCACCAGCAATGTCAAGGTCAATGCCATCTGCCCCGGCAACTATCTCGACGGTCCTCTGTGGAGTGACCCCGTCCGCGGTCTGTTTGTGCAGTATCTGGAAGCCGGCAAGGTTCCCGGTGCAAAGACTGTTGATGATGTTCGCCGCTTCTATGAGTCCAAGGTTCCCATGAACCGCGGCTGCCTGCCCATTGACGTTGCCCGCGCTGTCATGTACTGCGTTGAGCAGAAGTACGAGACCGGTCAGGCGATCCCTGTCACCGGCGGTCAGGTCATGCTGAACTGAGGTGCGACATGATCGATATTGCCATTCTGAATAAACTGAACGCGCCCACCCGCGAGGAGCGTATCGCAAACCTCAAGGAGGTTCTGAAGGATACGGTTTTCCCGCCCATGGTGCCCCAGTACATCAATAACCACATCCACACCACTTATTCCTTCTCTCCCTACTCTCCCACGGCGGCTGTCTATGCAGCACGTATGGAAGGCCTCTGCACCGCCGGTATCATCGACCACGACTCCATTTCCGGCGCAGAGGAGTTTTTGGAGGCTGCAAAGCTGGTGGACATGCCCGTTACCATCGGTATGGAAGCCCGTGTTTCCATGGAAGGCACCCGTCTGGAGGGTCGCCGTACCAACAACCCCGATCAGGTGGGCGTCAGCTACATGACCATTCAGGGCGTTCCCCACGACAAGATCGCGACCCTGACCGAGTTCTTCCGTCCTTACCAGCAGGCTCGTCATGAGCGTAACCGCAAGATGATCACAAAAATCAACGCTCTGCTGCCCGGCATGGAGCTTGATTACGACCGGGATGTACTGCCTCTTTCCATGGCGGCAGAGAACGGCGGCGTGACCGAACGTCACCTGATGTACGCACTTGCCAAGAAGCTGACCCAGCAGGTAGGCAAGGGCGAGGGCATGGTCAAGAAGCTGAGTGAGATGGGTCTGACCCTCTCCGAGAAGCAGACCGCACAGATGATGGATACAGAGTATCCTTTCTATGAGTACGATCTGCTGGGCATTCTGAAGAGTGCATTCGTTCCCCAGATCTTCATCGACGCCACCGACGAGTGTCCCAAGCTGAAGGACATGGTCAAGCTGTGTGCAGACGTGGATGCGTTCCTTTGCTATGCTTATCTTGGCGACGTGGGCAACAGCGTTACCGGCGACAAGAAGGCACAGAAGTTCGAGGATGACTATCTTGACGATGTGTTCGAGTGCCTGAAGGAAGAGGGCGTCAAGTCCGTCACCTACATGCCCACCAGAAACACCCCCGAGCAGCTGAAGAGACTGCGCGGTCTGTGTGATCAGTACGGCATGTTCCAGGTTTCCGGTGAGGATATCAACTCTCCCCGTCAGAGCTTTGTGATCAAGGCAATGGAAAATCCGCTGTTTGCCAACCTGATCGATGCGACGTGGAGACTCATCGAGCACGAAAACAGATAAATAGGAAACAGCCATTGGCGATAAGCCAATGGCTGTTTTTGTTACAGCACCCGTCGTGCGCCCAAATAGCGGGCGGACCAGTAGGAGTTGTTCAGACTGGAAATCGTGACACCCTTGCTGCTGGATGCGTGGATAAATTCGTTGTTTCCGATGTAGATGCCAACGTGGCTGACACCGCTGCCGCTGGTATTGAAGAATACCAGATCGCCGGGCTTCAGGTTTGCCTTGGAAACGGACACGCCTGCGGTATACTGCTGCTTGCTGGTACGGGGCAGGGTGATGCCGTGGGCGCGGAACACATACTGCACGTAGCCGCTGCAGTCAAAGCCTTTGGTGGTCGTGCCGCCCCAAAGATAGGGAACGCCGATGTACTTCTTTGCGGTTGCGATGATCTGCGTTGCGGTCGTGGAAGTCTCACTCTTCAGAGCAGAGGGGCTGGGCGTGACGCCCGTAGACTGACCGCGGCGGAAGAACAGGGGAGTCTTCTTGGAATCCTTGTTCTCATAGGGAATCTCGGTCAGATCCACGTAATCGCTGCGGATGTAGCCGATATGATCGCCTTGGATGACCTTGAACCACTGATTGTTGATGCCGATGATGTAGGTCTTCGTTCCCTTGTTCAGGGTTTTCAGCGTTGTGTACGAGGTACTGGGACCGCTGCGCATCCGAACATCGGAGCCGTTGACGCTTCCGTAACCAAGCTCCGCATCTTCCCGGACAAAGTAGTCCAGATAGTTTTCGTGCATGTAGCCCAGCTGCATATTGTAGTTGACACGATACCAGCTGCCGGTCTTACCCAGCACCACGACGACCTCGTCCCGGGATGCGTAGTCCAATGTTTTTGAAGTGTTGGACGGCTCACTCCGCAGCCGAAGTGAGGACGCGTCTACAAAGGCAATGCCTTTTTTTAGTTCTCGGGATGCGGCATTTGCATTGATCGCCATGCCGAAAAAAAGAAAAACCGCCAACACGAGGCTGGCGATGCGATGGGAAAATTTCATACGATGCCCTCCGTCTTACATAGTTTTATTTGCCTGCAAGTGCACGCTCAAGCCATACACAGCCAAAATCCGACGCCGTGTAAAGTCCGTCTTTTTCGCTCTTCTTTACGATCCGGTCACGGCTCTTGGCCGCGGGATCGGTCAGCTGGAGCTGAACAGAAACCTTTGTTGCCACATCCAGATCGCCGACCTTCTTGGTCTCGAGGATCTGGAGCATGACGATATGGGAATCTGCCATGGATCCGTAATAGATCAGATTGTCCATCCGCATCAGCGGGTGACCCTTATAGGTGAGAATCTTTTCATCAGCCATTTCGGTTACCTCCTGTAAAAGTTGTAGTGAAATTGTAACACTTTGTAACCGAAGTGTCAACGGGTTGAGGACAATTACCAGAACTTGGCAGTCCCCGGTGGATTTTGTAAGACGGAGGGAGTATGAAGTTATTGACTTGGAAAAAGAGGCTTTTGCCGTGGCAAAAGCCTCTTGCCGTTCTTTAAGCCAGGTACTGGCGGACCAGCTCCTGCAACAATTCGTCCCGGTCCAGCTTGCAGATCATGCTGCGGGCATTGTTGTAATTGGTGATATAGGTCGGGTCTTCGGTCAGAAGATAGCCGACGATCTGATTGACGGGGTTGTAGCCCTTCTCCTTCAGAGAATCGAAAACCGACCGCAAAATGCGTCTCATATTCTCTTTGTCGTCGCAGGGAACAGTAAACTTCTGTGTGCTTTGATCAGTCATGTTGTCGACCTCCTCGGATGTAATAATGGTATTATATCCCAAAATCAGCAATGTGTAAAGACCTGAACGAAAATTTTTTGTGAACAGATGTTTTAACGAAGCACAGCGCCCAGCTTCTCCTGCAGAGCATTCAGCACCTTGGTCATGATGCCCTCGGAGTCCGCATCGGTCAGAGTGCGGTCGTCAGCACGGAGGGACAGGGAGAATGCCATGCTCTTCTTGCCCTCGGGGATGCCGGTGCCGCGGTAAATGTCAAACAGACGAACCTCGCGCAGCAGCTTGCCAGCGGAGGCAGTGATCACATCCTCAACCTCGGCGACAGTCACTGCATCGTCACAGACGAAGGACAGGTCACGGGAAACCGCGGGGTACTTGGGCAGGGGAACGTAGGTCGCATCGGGCATGCGCAGATCGAACAGCTGTGTAAAGTTCAGCTCTGCGCAGTAGACATCGGTGTCGATGCCATAGTTCTCCGCCACCAGCGGATGGATCTGACCGATGAAGCCTACATCCACACCGCCGACAGTCACCTTGGCGCAGCGACCGGGGTGGTAGGAGGGATTGTCCTTAACGGCGGTATAGGTGACCTTTTGCGCGCGGATGCCTGCAAAAATGGCGTCCAATTCGCCCTTCAGGGTGAAGAAGGTCTCGTTTGCGCCGTAAGTGCCAAGCACCAGCATCACAGGCTCTTCAGGCAGGACCTGACCCTCGGTGGGCAGGTAGACCTTTGCCATCTCGTAGAGCTTGACGGACTTATTGTGGTAGGCGTTGTTGCGTGCCAGAATGTCCAGCATGGAGGGCAGCGCCACAGTACGCATAATGGAAGTGTCCTCGCCCAAAGGATTCTGGATACGCAGAGCGTTACGAAGAACGCTGTCCTGCGGCAGGCGGATCTGGTCGAAAATTGCAGGGGAGACGAAGGAGTAGGTGATGATCTCGCTGTAGCCCAAGCTGCGGCATAGAGCGCCTGCCTTGGATTTGAGCAGCATCATGGGGGAGTAGCCGCCCTGCGTTGCCATTTTCAGCTCGGTGGTGGGGATCTCATTGTAACCGAAGGAACGACCCACTTCCTCCGCAATGTCAGCCATGTGGTTCAGGTCAGGACGGAAGGAGGGGACGAGAATATCGTCTCCGTCAACTTCGATCTCCAGAAGGTTCAGGTACTTGACCATGTCCTCTCTGGAAATGTCGGTACCCAGCAGGTTGTTGATCTTCTCAGGCTCCAGCTTGACGGTTTTTGCTTCGGGGACGTAGTTCAGCACATCGATGATGCCGTCCATCACATCGCCGCAGCCCAGCAGTTCAACCAGCTCGCAGGCTCTCTGCACAGCGGGAACAGTCATCATGGGATCGATGTTCTTTTCAAATTTGCCGGAGGACTCGGTACGCATACCCAGCGCCAGAGCAGTCTGACGGATGGAAGTGCCGTTGAAGTTGGCGGACTCGAAAACGACGGTGGTGGTATCATCCACGATTTCGGAGTTCTCGCCGCCCATGATGCCGGCTAAGCCGATGGGACGCTCGTCATCAGCGATGACCAGCATGCCGGGCTTCAGAGCGCGGACGTTGCCGTCGAGGGTGGTGAGGGTTTCACCTTCTGTTGCTTCACGGACAACGATCTTGCCGGAGGTGATGTAGCGGTAGTCGAAGGCGTGCATCGGCTGACCGTACTCCAGCATGACATAGTTGGTGATGACAACGATATTGCTGATGGGGCGCACGCCGTTGGCACGCAGACGCTGGCGCAGCCACTTGGGGGAAGGACCGATCTTGACGTTTGCCACCATGCGGGAGGAGTAGCGGTTGCACAGATGCTCCGCGGGGACTTCCACGTCCAGCTTCTCGAAAATAGAGCCGGCATCAGAGCCGTTTACCACAGGCTCGTGGTGCTTCATGGGAAGACCAAAAGCAGCGGCAGATTCACGGGCAAGACCGATGATGCTGTAGCAGTCAGGACGGTTGTTGGTGATCTCGAAATCTACGATGGTATCGTCGTTGCCGATGACCAGATTGATGTTGTCGCCGGGTTGGCAGTTTTCATCATTGAGGATCCAGATGCCGTCAGCATATGCTTCGGGAACATCATTCTGGGTCAGACCCAACTCCGCAAAGGAGCAGAGCATGCCGCAGGAGACCTCGCCTCTGAGCTTACCCTTGGTGATGTGGATGCCGCCGGGCAGGTAGGAATTGTGCAGCGCGGCGGGAACAAGATCGCCCTCGTGGACGTTCTGCGCGCCGGTGACGATCTGAACGGGGGCTTCTTCGCCCGCGTCTACCTGACAGACCCACATGTGATCGGAGTTTTCATGACGGACGATGGACACCACGCGACCAACCTTGACATTCTTGATCTCTGCGTCCATACGCTCCCAGGTTTCCACCTTCTGACCGAAGATGGTCATGGTTTCAACGTATTCCTTGTCGGAGATATGGGAAAGATCCACAAAATCCTCATGGAGCCATTTTCTGTTGAGTTTCATGGTATACCCTCCTTAGAACTGGTTCAGGAACCGTACGTCATTATCAAAGATCAGACGCAGGTCGGTGATTTTCAGGCGGCCCATTGCCATACGCTCAAGTCCCATGCCGAAGGCAAAGCCGGAGTACTTCTCAGGGTCGATGCCGCAGCCGGAGAGAACCTTCGGATGCACCATGCCGGCGCCAAGCAGCTCGATCCAGCCTTCGCCGTGGCAGGTGGAGCAGACAGCGCCGTCCACTTCGCCGGTGCCGTGACACTTATGGCACTGCATGTCCATTTCACAGCTGGGTTCGGTGAAGGGGAAGTGGTGAGGACGGAAGCGCATCACCGCATCCTGACCGTAGATCTGCTTCATAACGGTGACAAGGGCGCTCTTCAGGTTGCCCATGGTGATGTTCTCAGCGACCACCAGACCCTCGATCTGATGGAACATGGGAGAGTGGGTGGCGTCTGCCTCGTCCTTGCGGTAAACACGACCGGGAGCGAGGATGCAGATGGGGGGCTTTGCGTTTTCCATGACGCGGATCTGCATGGAACTGGTCTGGGTGCGCAGCAGTACAGAGTCGTCGTCGGTGAAATAGAACGTATCGGAGCGGTCACGGGCGGGGTGACCCTCCTCGGTGTTCAGCTTGGTGAAGTTGTAGTCAGACAGCTCCACTTCGGGACCGTCAACGATGGTATAGCCCATGCCGACAAACAGATCCTTGATCGCCTGCAGCACCTGATTCATGGGATGCTCATGACCCATGACGACGGGTTCACCGGGAATGGTGACGTCGATGGCTTCTGCAGCAAGCTTGGCTTCCAGTGCAGCCGCGCCCAGAACAGACTTTCTCTCTTCCAGCTTGGCTTCGATGTCAGCGCGGACGGCGTTGGCGACCTGACCCATAATGGGGCGTTCCTCGGGGGTGAGCTTGCCCATCTGCTTCAAAACGGCGGTCAGCTCGCCCTTTTTGCCCAGCAGCTTGACACGCAGCTCTTCCAGCGCTGCCGGCGTTTCGGCGGCATCCAGTGCAGCAAGTGCCTGCTGACGGATCGTCTCCAGTTGTTGTTTCATATTACTTCCTCCTAAAGGTTATATAAAAAATAACCTTCCATCCCATAAATCGGGACGAAAGGTAACCCTTCCGCGGTACCACCCGCGATTCGCTTGTAAAGCGCAGCTTTCCGGTGCAATCACACCATAGATCTGTAACGGGATCACCCGGCGCACCCTACTGCAGGTTTCAGGCGGCAGCTCATGGGGGAAGGCCTGATGTTGCACGTACGCGGCTCTCACCATACCGCATTCTCTGAAAACGCAAACCAACACAGACGACCCAATCGCAGCTTTTGCATATAACAGACGTATTTTAGCATAAAGAAATTGAAAATGCAAGTTAAATTTAAAAAAAGCACCTCTGTGTATCGTTACATACAAAGAGGTGCTGAAAAACTTATTTACCGAAGCTGTACTTCGAGTAATTGTGCTGAAATTCTTTTGTGTATTCGTCACGCTTTTCTTTCAGGTGATCTTCATTCAGAAGCGGGAGCAGTACCTGCCCTTTGGGAATGCCGTCCATTACCTGCATAATACGGGAGCCGGGCTTGCTGTTTGCTTCCACAATGTCCGCACCGGTTTCGGTGATGGCAATATCCCAGCCATAGTACAGACACTGGGGTACACGCTTATGAGCTGTTTTGATCAGATCAATGGCAATATCCCAGTTGGGAATTTGCAGACCGAGAATGGGTGCACCGGTAGTGGGATGATAGGGGTAGTCATTCAAGTCAAAATCCTTGCCGAAGGTGCATACGATGCCGGTTTTGACATCAACCTGCGCACCGATACCGCCCTGAGACAGATTGTCGGTAATGCGTTCGGTGCCTGCGCCGGTTTTTAGTGTTGCGGAAAGAATTTCCACTTCGCCGTTTCGCAGAAGAGAAGTGATCCGCAGCGTGTTGACGGAGGTGGGATTCAACTGACTCAGAACGGGGTGCTGACGGATAAACTCTTCACAGATCATCGGGCGCTCCGAAGAAATCTGAGCGAAAAATGCTTTGGCGGCGGCATCATCGGTATAATGTGCAACGACCAAGCCTTCGCCCAATGAGCCACGGTCCGGCTTGACCACGATTTTCTTGTGCTTTCTTAAAAAATCAACAAATGTATCTTCGCCGCAGAAGGGAGCGATGATCATTTCGCGGAAGAAAAGGTCAGGGATGTATTTGTAAAAGGTGTACTTGGATTTGGTGAATGCGCGGGTGTTAAGGTTGACGAATTTATTCCGCTGCCACTGCAATATGAAATGCTTGCGGTAGCGATGCTTGTAGTTATAGAACTTGTAGTAGAGATATTCATCCGTCGGTACCTTGTAGCGCAGCCGGCAGTAGACCATGTCAAAAGCGCCGGTGATGTAATCCCACTTTCCGCTTGTGAAGGATTTGACGGTATGATGTAAGGTTTTGAATTTGCGGGGAATTGTACTGAGTTTCATAACGCATTCCTCCTGCGTTCATTATTTGTTTCATTATACATCGCATTCAGGCAAAAAACAAGAAAAATTGATAAAACGCGGTTAAAATGTTGATTTTATTTCCGCTACCGGGTATAATCAGAGAAAAAGGAGGTAGCACCCATGCAACTGGATCATCAGGCGGTCCTTTCGATCCTGCCGGAAAGAAAAGTCGACGGACATAAAGGTCATTACGGAAAAATTCTGCTGCTGTGCGGCAGCCGGGGATATACCGGTGCGGCGGCGCTTGCGGCGATGGGAGCTCTGCGGTGCGGTGCGGGATTGGTGTTTCTCGGCGTGCCGGAATCGATCTATGAGATCGAGGCTGTGAAGCTGACCGAACCGATCGTCTTTCCGCTTCCTGATGAGGACGGGAAATATGCGGCGGATGCTGTTGCGCTTATCCAAAAGAAAATGCGGGATAT
>JAZNNV010000043.1:0-3230 GCA_045580465.1 Faecousia sp. | reverse complement strand
TGCAACCTTTTTGGCGGTGCTGGAGCTGTGCAAGACCCGCTCCGTGGCACTGGAAGACGGTGCTGATTTGGAAAATCCCAATGTCCGTCTGCTGGACGGAACAAATGTACAGGTAGAGGAGGCGACTTAATGGAACTGAATGAATTGCAAAGAGCCATTGAGGCGATCCTTTTTGCAGCCGGTGAGCGTATCGAGCTGAGCCGTCTGGCTATGGCACTGGAGGCAGATCCGCAGGATATTGCAGCGGCAGCAGATGCGCTGATGGACGAGCTTTCCTTTGAGCGCCGGGGTATTCGTATCCTCAAGCTGGAGGATGGTTATCAGATGGTTTCTTCCGGCGAGATGGCAGACTATGTCACCAAGGCTCTCGAAACAAGAAAGCCGCCTAAGCTGTCTTCTTCCCAGCTGGAAACGTTGACGATCGTTGCCTATTATCAGCCTGCGACCAAGGCGATGGTGGAGCAGATCCGCGGTGTGGACAGCTCTTATTCCATTACCGCGTTGATGAATAAAAAGCTGATCGAAGAGTCTGGGCGATTGAATGTTCCCGGTCGTCCGATCCTCTATCGCACCACGCCGGACTTCCTGCGTACCTTCGGCATTTCCTCTCTTGAAGAGCTGCCGCCCATCGATAAAGTCAGCTTCGGCGAGCCGATCGCGGAAATGGAGCAGACACAGATCGAAGAGCCGACACCCGCGGAGGAAGCATAATGGGCTGGCTGATTGCCTTGGGTGTCGTGGCGCTGATCGCTGTGCTCCCGCTGGGTGTCGGAGTCGTCTATGATCAGGCTGGAGCGGCAGTTCGACTGTTGATCGGTCCGGCTTCTTTCCTTTTGTATCCCTCCAACAGCAAGAAGGAAAAGCAGCCAAAGAAGAAAAAAGAAAACCCTGCACCGAAAAAGGCAGTGTCAAAGCAACCCCGGCAGGAGAAAAAGGGCGGAGCGCTCTCGGATTTTATGCCGCTGGTAGAAATCGCTGTGGATTTTCTTGGAGATCTTCGGCGGAAGCTGCGGGTGAAAAAGCTGGAGCTGAAGCTGACCCTTGCAGGAGATGACCCCTGTGATCTTGCGGTCAATTACGGGCGGGCATGGGCGGCTGTTGGAAACATCATGCCGCAGCTGGAGCGACTTTTTGTGATCAAAAAGCGCGATGTTGAGGTGCAATGTGACTTTGTGGAATCCCGCACGACAGTTTATGTGCGGCTGGATATTACCATTACGCTGGGAAGACTTCTCAGCCTTGCGACCCGATACGGTATCCGCGTCCTTCGGGTTTTTCTCAAAAAAGCGGAAATTAAGAAAGGCGGTGCTGTAAAATGAGCACAACTCTTCCGAATATGCTGGAAAATACGATTGCAAAGATCCGCGAGATGGTGGATGTCAATTCCGTTATCGGCGATCCCATCACGGCTGATGGTGTGACCATCATTCCCGTTTCCAAGGTCAGTGTCGGCTTTGGCGGCGGCGGTTCTGACTATGTGTCCAAGAACGCGAACAAGCAGGATAATCCCTTCGGTGGCGGCGCAGGCGGTGGTGTGAAGGTCACGCCCGTGGCGTTTTTGATCGTCAAGGACGGCAATGTGCGTATGCTGCCTGTGGCAACGCCTGCCAACACAACGGCAGACCGTATTGTGGAAATGATCCCGGATACCCTCGACAAGGTCGCGGCATTTGTGGATTCCCACATTAAGAAGGACGAAGTATAAATCTTTCATCCCGGGGCAGACTACACCCGGGTGAGAGAAATGAAACGAAGATTTTTCGGGGCGGTGGTTGCGATTTTGGCCGCCGCCCTCTTTTTACAGCTGCCGGTCCGGGCGATCAGCGCCCAGAAGGCGATCCTTCTGGATGCGGAAACCGGGCGTGTGCTTTACGAAAAGGATGCCGATTCCCGCAGCCTGATCGCAAGCACCACCAAGATCATGACGGCGCTGGTTGTTTGCGAGCATTGCAATGTCCTTGATCGGATGAAGATCCCCAAGGAAGCGGTGGGCATCGAAGGCTCTTCCATGTACCTGAAGGAAGGGGAAGTGCTGTCGCTGCAGGAGCTGCTGTATGGACTGATGCTCCGCTCCGGCAATGATGCCGCCGTGGCGCTTGCGATCTACTGTGGCGGCACAGTGGAGGGCTTTGCGGAAATGATGAACGACAAAGCGCGGCAGCTGGGCATGACCGGCACCCATTTTGTCAATCCCAACGGACTGGACAATCCGGGACATTATTCTACGGCTCGTGATCTTGCCATTCTCAGTGCCTACGCCATGAAAAACCCGATCTTTTATCAGACGGTGTCGGCAAAATCCGTCACCATCGGCGAGCGGGTGCTTCAGAATCACAACAAGCTGCTGTGGCGCGTTGAGGGCGCGGACGGTGTCAAAACCGGCTACACCAAGGCGGCGGGACGGATCCTCGTATCCAGCGCCACCCGTGGCGGCAGACGGCTGATCTGTGTGACCATCAACGACGGCAACGACTGGGCGGATCATGCAGCCCTTCTGGAGAAGGGCTTTTCTGAGTACAGCGTCCGACAGCTTGTCAGGCAAGGGGAGTGTCTTGGTACGGTAACGGTCTTTTCCGGGACAGAGGAAACAGTTTCCCTGCTGGCAGCGGAGGATTTTTCCTTCTCTCTTGCGCCTGACGAAAAGGTGCATATCGTGTTACCTCCGCCGGGCTTTGCCTATGCGCCGGTGGTGTGCGGGCAGTATGCAGGAGAAGCATCCGTCTGCATCGGTGATCACACAGTGGGCAAGGTAAAGCTCGTCTACGGCAAGACCATCGAGCAGCAAACACAAAAGAAACGCCATTTTTGGGATGACTGGTTTGGTGACAGAACATGAAAGAACGTTTACAAAAGATCATATCTGCCCGGGGCGTTGCTTCCCGCCGCAAGGCGGAGGAGTGGATCGCGCAGGGAAGAGTTGCGGTCAACGGCATGATAGCCGCCCTTGGCGATGCAGCCGACCCGGATATGGATGAGATCCTGCTGGACGGGAAACCGCTCCCGTCCGGGCAGGAAAAGGTGTACATCATGCTCAATAAGCCCCGCGGTTATGTGACCACCCTTTCCGATGAAAAGGGGCGAGCAAATGTGGCACAGCTGGTGGCGGATTGCGGCACCCGGGTCTATCCCGTGGGACGGCTGGATATGGATTCGGAAGGATTACTCTTGCTGACCAATGACGGCGCTTTTGCAAACCGGGTGATGCATCCGGGGGAAGAGGTGGACAAGAC
>JAZNNV010000042.1:0-3657 GCA_045580465.1 Faecousia sp. | reverse complement strand
GAGAGCATCTCGCAGACCTTGATGGGCCAGCCGCAGTGATTCACGTCACGGCCGTAGGGGCTGGTCTGGGTCACCTGGCCGGGCAAGCTGGTGGGAGCCATCTGGCCGCCGGTCATGCCATAGATGGCATTGTTGACGAAGATGATGGTGATATTTTCGTTTCTGGCAGCGGCGTGGACAGTCTCAGCCATGCCGATGGAGGCCAGGTCGCCGTCACCCTGGTAGGTAAAGACGATATTGTCGGGACGGCAGCGCTTGATGCCGGTAGCGGTGGCAGGGGCACGGCCGTGGGCGGCTTCGATCATATCACAGGCGAAGTAGTCGTAGGCCATGACTGCGCAGCCAACAGGCGCCACGCCGATGGTCTTTCCCTCGATGCCCAG
The DNA here is from genome assembly GCA_045580465.1 of Faecousia sp. GTDB lineage: Bacteria > Bacillota > Clostridia > Oscillospirales > Oscillospiraceae > Faecousia. The sequence continues at coordinate 3,274 of JAZNNV010000042.1, read as the reverse complement.
CTCGTCAATGGCTTCGGCGACCAGACGGTGGATGATACCGTGGGGGCAGCCGGGGCAGTAGTGCAGCACGGCATCGGTCAGCGCTTTGGGTTTTTCAAATACGACAGCCATAGTTTACACTCCTTTCTGGGCATTGCGGATGGCATCCAGCACCTGGTCGGGGCTGGGGATCATGCCGCCGGCGCGGTTGCAAAGAGAAACGGGACGCTTGCACTCCGTTGCAAGGCGGATGTCCTCGATCATCTGACCCATGTTCAGCTCCACGGAGATGAAGCTCTTGACCTGATCAGCCGCAGCGCGCAGTGCCTTGGTGGGGAAGGGCCAAAGGGTGATGGGACGGATCAGACCCACCTTGATGCCCTCGGCTCTTGCGGCGACGACGGCATTCTTGGCAACGCGGGAGGCAATACCGAAGGCGACCACGCAATACTCGGCGTCTTCCATCATGTACTCTTCCCACATGGGCTCGTTTTCTTCGACGATCTTATAGCGCTCGTAGCGCTCGAAGTTCTTCTGCTCCAGCTCGTCGGGCTTCAGGTACAGCGAGTTGACAATGTTGTGCTTGCGCTTACACTCTGTGCCGGTCAGCGCCCAAGGCTTTTCATAGGTCTCCACCTCGGCATCCTCAAAGGAGATAGGCTCCATCATCTGACCGATGGTGCCGTCGGCGAGGATCATGGCGGTCATCAGATACTTATCTGCCAGGTTGAAGCCCTTGATGGTAAGGCTTGCCATTTCCTGAACAGAAGCGGGCGCAAGGACGATCATGCGGTAGTCGCCGTGACCGCCGCCCTTGGTTGCCTGAAAATAGTCGGATTGGCTGGGCTGAATGCCGCCAAGACCGGGACCGCCACGCTGGACATTGACAACCAGCGCGGGAACGTCAGAGCCGGCAATGTAGCTCAGACCCTCGGACTTCAGGCTGATTCCAGGGCTGCTGGAGGAGGTCATGACACGCATACCGGCAGCGGCAGCGCCGTAGACCATATTGATGGATGCGATCTCGCTTTCTGCCTGCAGGAAGACACCGCCGATCTTGGGCATCTTCTTTGCCATGTAGGCAGCGATCTCCGTTTGGGGGGTGATGGGGTAACCGAAGTAGTGGCGGCAGCCGGCACGGATGGGGGGTTCGGCGATGGCTTCGTTGCCCTTCATAAGTACTTTCTGAGCCATATCGATCCTCCTTACTTTTCTACGGTGATGATGCAGTCAGGACACATGGTGGCGCAGAATGCGCAAGCGATGCACTTGTCCTGATCTTTCATGACCGCAGGGGAATAGCCTTTCTTGTTGATCTGCTCTGTGTCAATTGCCAGACAGCCCTTGGGGCAGGCGTTGACGCAAAGACCGCAGCCCTTGCACAGATCCGTCAGGAACGTTACTTTTGCCATATTGAGTTCCTCCTTAGAAGTTGTCTATTAGCCGAACAGAGGGCGAGCCTTCTGCTCCGGCAAATCAAAATATTTTTCCTGCAGGCGTATGGGAAGAAGATTTTCCACCTTGCCTGCAAGCTGTGCCGCGACCGTTTCCTCTGCAGTGGTCAGCCAGAGGGGCAGCCCGGAAAGGGCGCTGAGCCTTTCCATGTAATCAGCCGTTTCCAGTACCGCTTCGGCGGTGGTTTCCTTGCCGAGGTTGGCGTTGTTGACGATGCAGGTGAAAGCAAGCGAGCAAGCTGCTTCAATTTCACGCATCACTTCCAGTGCTTCCACAGGGGTACGGGTCAGGGGACGGTAGGGGTTGGCAACGAATGCCATGCGGTAGTCGTTTTCCTCCTTGATAAAGGGGGTATAACGCCCCAGTGCATAAGCACCCCGGTCATCGCCGCCGATGTCCATGATGCCATAGATTGATTTGTCCTGCACCAGCCGGTATGCCTCCGCCGGAAGGGCAGGGAGATCGACGTTGGTGTTGGCAAACTGCGGGGAGATCAGCTCCACACCGGCAGTTTCCAGTACAGAGGCACTGTCCTTGGTGCGGAAGTAGGGATTGACGATGTCAAGGTCTGCGATGCAGACCTTTTTGCCCTCCGCCGCCAGATGCAGGGCATAGTTGACAGCGATATTGGTCTTGCCGCTGCCGTAATGCCCGGCAAATAATGTAAGTCTTTTGTGGTTCATAATTTGTAATTTACAATTTTTTTCGGATGATCTTGCCACTGACCGTCTTGGGCAGGCTTTCCTTGAATTCGACGATTCTCGGGTACTTGTAGGGCGCGGTGCGCTTCTTGACGTAGTCCTGAATCTGCTTTTTCAGCTCGTCTGTACCCTTGAAGTCCTTCACAAGCACGATGCTTGCCTTGACCACCTGACCGCGAACCTCGTCAGGAGCAGCGGAAACGCCGCATTCCAGCACGTAAGGCAGCTCCATGATGACGTTTTCGATCTCAAAGGGTCCGATGCGGTAGCCGGAGGACTTGATCACGTCATCAGCACGACCCACGTACCAGTAGAAGCCGTCTTCGTCCATCCATGCAAGGTCACCGGTGTGGTAGAAGCCGTCGCGCCAGGTTTCGGCGGTGACCTCTTCATTGCCCTCGTAGGCATAGGCAAGACCGCAGGGGAGACCGTTTTTAATGTTGATGCAGATCTCGCCGGTTTCGCCGGGCTCTGCTTCTTCCCCTTCGGCGGTGAGCAGATGCACATCGTAAAGAGGAACGGGCTTGCCCATAGAGCCCAGCTTGTGGGAGCTGCCGTTGAGGTTGCCGATGATGAGGGTGGACTCGGATTGACCGAAGCCTTCCATGATCGCAAGACCGGTTGCCTTCTGGAACTGACGGTAGACCTCGGGATTCAGGGCTTCGCCGGCGGTGGAGGCATGCTCGATGCTGCTCAGGTCAAAGCGGGAAAGATCCTGCTTGGCAAGCATGCGGTACATGGTGGGCGGTGCGCAGAAGGTGGTGATCTGATACTTTGCAAACAGGGGCAGGATCTTCTCTGCGTCAAAGCGGTCAAAGTCTTAGACAAAGATGGGTGCTTCGCACAGCCATTGTCCGTAGATCTTACCCCAGGAGGACTTTGCCCAGCCGGTGTCGGAGATGGTCAGGTGCAGTCCGTCGGGGTTGACCCGGTGCCAGTATTTGGCGGTGATGAAATGACCCAAGGGATATTTGTAGTTGTGCGCAGCCAGCTTGGGATAGCCGGAGGTGCCGGAGGTGAAGTACATCAGCATGGGGTCATTGCCACAGGGAGAATCCTCCTTGCGGTCAAAGTGACTGCTGAAGATGCAGTATTCTTCGTTAAAGTCGTGCCAGCCATTCCGCTTGCCGCCTACCAGA
>JAZNNV010000041.1:0-6713 GCA_045580465.1 Faecousia sp. | reverse complement strand
GTCCCTCCGGCTTACCCGGATGGGATGTAAAATTATCAAACAGAACAAATCTGTTTCATTACATATCCTCGTCCTCATCCTCAAGGTCATCGAAGCCCATCTGGGCGGACTGCCCGGACTTCATCGCTTCCCACTGCTCCTTCGTGATCAGAATGGTGCGCGGTTTGCTGCCCTGATAAGGACCGACAATTCCCTTTTCCTCCATCTCGTCCACAATGCGGGCTGCTCTTGCGTAGCCCAGCTTCAGACGGCGCTGGAGCATGGAAACAGATGCCTGACCCGTTTCGAAGATGACATCAACCGCCGCCGGCAGCATCTCATCGCCGTCCAGTTCGTCCGGTGAGGGATCGGGATCGGAAACAGTCGCCTTGCTGTTACCCGTTTGAAGCGCCTTGCGCTCAATGTCATCCATGACCGTCTGGTCATAATCAGTGATGCAATGCTCCTTGACATAGGTAGCAATGGATTCCACCTCCGGGTCGCTGACGAAGCAGCCCTGCACACGGATGGGCTTGCCCGCACCAATGGGCGCGAAGAGCATATCACCCTTACCCACCAGCTTTTCAGCACCTTGGGTATCCAGAATGATGCGGGATTCCATCGCGGATGCGACAGCAAATGCAATTCTCGAGGGGATGTTCGCCTTCATCAGACCTGTGATGACATCCGCAGAGGGACGTTGGGTGGCAATGATCAGGTGGATGCCGGAAGCACGACCCATTTGGGCAATGCGACAGATAGATTCTTCCACTTCCTTGGCAGCCACCAGCATCAGGTCAGCCAGCTCATCGATGATGACCACGATCTGCGGCAGTTTTGTACCCTCGCCCTCTGCTTCCACGATGCTGTTATAGGACTCAAGGTCACGAACACCGGCATCAGACATCGCCTTATAACGGCGCATCATTTCGGTAACTGCCCACTGCAGCGAGCCTGCCGCCTTCTTCGGGTCGGTAACCACCGGGATCAGCAGATGGGGAATGCCGTTGTAGATGCCCAATTCGACCATCTTGGGGTCGACCATAATGAGCTTGACATCGTCAGGACTTGCCTTGTAAAGCAGACTGATGATGATCGAGTTCATGCAGACGGACTTGCCGGAGCCGGTAGTACCGGCGATCAGCATGTGGGGCAGCTTCGCAATGTTGCCAACGATGCAGGCGCCGCCGATGTCCTTGCCCACCGCAAAGGTAGACTTGGACTTGGCACGGGCAAATTCGGGAGAATCAATAACATCACGCAGAGAAACTGTCGTAACGGCGCGATTCGGAACTTCGATACCAACAATGGAAATTTTACCGGGAACGGCAGCGATGCGAACGCCGGAAGCGCCGAGACTCAAGGCAATATCGTCCGCACAGCCGGTGAGCTTGCTCAGGCGCACGCCCTTATCCAGCTCCACCTCATAGCGGGTAACGCTGGGACCGCGGGTAACATTGATAATGCGCGCTTCGATCTTGAAGCTGGCAAGGGTCTCATTTAAGCGGCGGGTATTTTCCCGCATTTCAGCAGTCGCATCTGTTGCGTTTCGGTCGCTGGGACGGAGCAGATCGATGGGCGGGAAGCAATATTCCGGCTTACGGATCTGCTGCGCCTGCTCGATCTCGGCAGCCACTTCTGCGGCAGAATCCCGGGCTTCCTTCGCGGTAACCTTGGTTTTCTTTTCTTCCATGACCTCCTGCACAGTCTCCTGAACCGTTTCCTCGACCGTTTCCTCCTTTTCGAAAGGTGTCATTTCTGCAGGTACTTCAGGAATATCGAAGGTATTTGCCGGTGCAGTCTGCTTCTTCTGCTCAAGGATCAGATCTACATCCGCGTCGCCTTCCATGCCCTCGTCCGTCACGGGGGTTTCCACATCCGCTTCAACTTCGCTCATGAAATCGTCAGCAGCTTTGGAGGTTTTGCGTCTGCGTGTGGGAGGCGCAACCGGCTCGTCGTCAACGGGAACGTCAATGTCGGTCTGTTCGCTCTCCGCCTGCTGCTGCGCGCGTTTATTCTCAACATGCGCAATATGCTTGTTGGCAATGCGATTGACAACAACCGCGGCAGGATCTTCTAGCTCTTCCTCCTCGTCCTCCCAGTCGCCTCTGGGGCGGTTTTGGATGGCGCGGATCAGGCTGAATACCGTGATCCGGAACGAGGCAAGCAGTGTAAGCAGCGCCGCGATGATCAAAATGATATACGACGGCACGACCGAGAAACAGCGCTTCAGCAGCAAACCGATGCTGCCACAGATCAGTCCGGCTGTTTCGCCAATGTAGCTGCCGTCGATCAAAGCCTTCAGCAGCGCGCCAAAGCCGGTAGGCAGATGGTCATCACGCATCCCGATCTGGGAGATGCAACCGCAAATCAAAACAAATGCGATCAGGCAAATACTGCGCTGGATCACAGGCTGCTTGCGGCTGAATGCCTGAATGATGAATAAGTACAGCAGCGCAGGGATCGCCACATAAAATGCCACCTGACCAAACAGCGGCAGAATGATATACTTCTGCCAGAAGCCGAAGAACAATGCATCAGGATAAAGTGCTGCGAACAAAAAGATCAGGAATGCGCACAAAGCAGCTGCAGCCGTAATAAGGCGCACCGGGATGTTGGTCTTCTTCTCTGCTTCGACCTTCTCTGCTTTCTTGCTGCGCTTGGATTCTGTATCCTTTGTATCCTTCCGTGCAGCAACGGACTTCCTGGCAGACGCAGCCTTCTGCGCTTGTGTCTTTTTCTTTTCCGCCATAAAGTACCTCCTCAATTAACCGATAAGATATAGAATAAAGGTGAACATGCTCAGTCCCACGCTATAATAAGCGAAGCCGCTGAAGCCGATCTTCACCGACAGAAAACGCATAAAGGTAATGCCGCCAAAGGCAGCTGCCGCCGCGCTGACCATGGTAAGCAGACCATGCAAAAATGCCCAGCCGTCAAGTCCGCTCCCTCCGGCGAGAACAAGCAGAACAACATCTGCAACGCACATCGCAAGCATTGTCGGAATGAACAGCAGGTAGACAAAATCCAGTGAATATTGCTGATCAGTTCCTCTTATTTTTGCAACGGAAAGCGCACCTGCAATGCCGGAAATACCGGGGATCGATCCTACAATTCCGCCCAGACCGATCAACACAGAATCCAGCGGCGAAAGGCTTCTTGCATCCTTGTTCGATCCCGAAAAATACTGTGGTGCGATTATGATAACAGCATTGAGTAAAAGCAGGATCGCCAGCACCCATTCTCTGCCAAAATACGGTCTGATGATCGGTGCGATCACAGCAGTCAGCAAAAGCGGTATGATACCGAAACGCAGGAGCTTACTCTCCATCAGGCTAACGGGATCAGGCTGGCGCTTCCGCTTACGCATCGGTATGGAAGCGATTTTTCTCTCTCTGCGCAGCTTTGCGATTCTGTTGTAGCAGGAAAAGTAGAGTGCAAACAAGCATCCAAAATGAGCACACAATGTGCAGATCGCATATGGCTGATCGACACCGCTTAAGCGCATCATCAGATGTTGCAGTGCGTCAGTTGGGACGGGCAAAAACTCGAAAAAGCCGCCAATCGCGCCATAAATCAGGCTATGAAGCCAATTCCAATCCATACCCATCCCTCCTTCACACAATTATTCAATTTATAATAACATATCTTTTCGCAAATTTCCACCCCGGAAAGAAAAAAATCACGTTTTCTTTGCTGTATGCTTCTCTTTTTGATTGCGTTCGATCATTTTGTGAAGTGCCGAAAGTGCATCGCTCAAACCCCCAAGCTTGTCGATCAAGCCCGATGCCACCGCTTCCTTTCCGTATAGGATCGTACCTACATCCGTCGCCATCTCCCCCGTTGCCATCATATAATGCTCAAAATCCTCTTTTGAAATTTTGGAGTTTTCGGTGACAAAATCAGCGATCTGCTCCTGAATGCGGTGGAAATACCGATAAGTCTGGGGCGCACCCACGACCAGGCCGGTCATACGCACGGGATGCACTGTCATGCTGGCAGTGGGTGTGATGAAGGACTTTTTCGTACACACCGCCAGCGGAATACCAATGGAATGACCGCCGCCAAGCACGAGAGAAACCGTCGGCTTCTTCATGCCGGAGATCATTTCCGCAATGGCAAGACCAGCCTCGATGTCACCACCGACGGTATTGAGCAGGAGCAGCAGGCCGTCAATGTCTTCACTTTCCTCGATGCCTGCAAGCAAGGGCAGAATATGCTCGTATTTCGTTGTTTTGCAGGTTTCAGGCAGCACCTGATGACCCTCGATCTGTCCGATGATCGTCAGGGTGTAGATGTTGCCTTGTTTTGTGTCGGACATCTGCGCGCCAAGGTCTTCAATTCTTGTGTTTTCCTTTTCGTTTTTCATGTTCATCCCTCCTGATTTTATAGGATAACCTTTTTCCTGAAAAACAAAACAAAAAGGATTGACAGGCATTGTATAATGATAGTAAAGCATTTCACAGCAGAAAGGAACACAACTATGCAATATACATACACCACCAAGGGAACCTGCTCCCGGGAAATTCTTTTCGAGATCGAAGACGGCAAGCTGACCAATGTGCAGTTCATCGGCGGCTGCAACGGCAACCTGAAGGGCATCTGCTCTCTGGTTGAAGGCATGAGCGTCGAGGATGTCATCGCCCGTCTGGAAGGCACCACCTGCGGTCCGAAGAATACCTCCTGCCCCGATCAGCTGGCAACTGCCCTGAAAGAAGCTTTGGCAAAGTAAAAATGGAAGATCCGCATCCGATAACTCGGATGCGGATCATTTTTTATTTGCTCACTGCGGAAAGGATACACTTTACCAGTTCATCCCGTCCGTTGCCCTTTTCGGCAGAGAACGGAATGACAATGCAATCCTCCGGCAGCTCCAGATCGCGGCGGATGATCTCCAGATTGGGCTCCAGCTCGCTCTTTTTGAGCTTGTCCATCTTGTTCGCAACGACCACAAAGGTACAACCGCTGTCGATAAACCAACGCGCCATGGTGATGTCGTTGTTCGTGGGCGGATGGCGGTAGTCAACGATCAGGACGCCAAGGTCAATGCGGTTTGCGTCGAAATAGTCCTCCATCAGTCTGCTCCAGCGATCCTTTTCGGACTGGGCGACCTTGGCAAAGCCATAGCCCGGAAGATCAACCAGATAGCACTGCTGATCAACAGTAAAATAGTTGACATGGATGGTCTTGCCCGGCTTTTCACCGACCCGGGCGAAATTCTTCCGTTGCAAGACCCGATTGATGACAGAGGATTTGCCCACATTGGACTTGCCCGCAAAGGCGATCTCCGGCAGGCGGGTCTTGGGGAAATCCTTCGGCGATGCCGCAGAGATAAGAAATTCTACCTTCTGAAAGTTCATAAGCACTCACTGCCGGATGCCCGGCTTGTTCCCCTTCCCCTTGACTTCGTTGGGAATGGTCGCCAGCAACGCAGGCGACATTTCGGCACTTCTGCGGTTGAGCGCCGTGTCCAGTACTGCATCAATGGTCTTGGCTGACACAAAATTCAGCGATTTCCGAACCGTAGGATCGATATCCTCAAGATCGCGTTCGTTGTCCTTCGGGATGATGACAGTACGAATGCCGTGGCGCAGCGCCGCCATGGTTTTTTCCTTCAAGCCGCCGATGGGCAGCACACGACCACGGATGGAGATCTCGCCGGTCATTGCAACATCTCTGCGTACCGTCACGCCGGTCAAAGCAGAAACCATTGCCGTACACACGGTGACACCGGCAGAAGGACCGTCCTTCGGCACAGCGCCCTCGGGGAAATGGACATGGATGTCCTTGGTCTTATAGAAGTCAGATGCAATGCCCAGCACCGCCGCATTTGCGCGGATATAGCTCATGGCAGCATGGGCGGATTCCTTCATCACATCGCCGAGATTGCCGGTCAGCTCCAGTTTGCCGGTTCCGTCCATCACGTTGACCTCGACCTCCAGCACCTCACCGCCGACACTTGTCCACGCAAGTCCCGTGACAAGTCCCACCTGATCGCTCATGGGGATTCTGTCAGGCAGGAATTTGCGCGTGCCGAGATACTTCTCAAGTGCGCCTGCGGTAACTGTGATGCGTTTTGCGTTTTCGCTGCTCAAAAGTTCCATATCCACCTTGCGGCAGATCTCAGCAATGCAGCGCTCCAGCTTACGGACACCGGATTCCCGGGTATAGCAGACGATGATCTCGCGGATGGCATCGTCCGTCACGCGCAGCTGAGTCTTTTTCAGACCATGCTTGGAAAGCTGCTTCGGAAGCAGATGATTTTTCGCGATCATCAGCTTTTCCTCATCGGTGTAAGAACCAAGCTCGATCACCTCCATGCGATCCAGAAGCGGACGCGGGATGGTATCGAGGGTATTGGCAGTCGCGATGAACATTACATCTGAAAGATCGTAAGGAACTTCCAGATAATTATCGCGGTAAGAGCCGTTTTGCTCGCTGTCCAGCACCTCAAGCAGTGCCGCGCTGGGGTCACCACGATAGTCGGAACCCATCTTGTCCACTTCGTCCAGAAGCAGAAGCGCATTGCTGCTGCCTGCCTGAATGAGGGCAGTCATGATACGACCGGGCATTGCGCCCACATAGGTCTTGCGGTGACCGCGGATATCCGCTTCGTCATGGGCGCCGCCAAGGGACAGCCGAGCCATTTTGCGGTTCAGCGCCCGGGCGATGGAGTAAGCGATCGAGGTCTTACCCACGCCGGGAGGAAGTCGGGGGCCAAGCGGTCTTAGGAA
>JAZNNV010000040.1:0-5561 GCA_045580465.1 Faecousia sp. | reverse complement strand
CCGGTCTGGAAGCCCATATTGCCAACCGCTTCATAAATCGCCTTGATAACGGTAGGGCTGGTGTAGTGGGCGTTCAGGGTGGAAGCTCTTGCCGCTTCATATTCCTCCGGGGTCAGCAGCTCTTTCAGTTCGGCGTATTCGTTGCGCCAGTTTTCCTTTGTGGGGTCAAAGGCATCTGCAAGACCGCCCCAGCCCACATAACGGGACAACACTTCCTGCTGTTCAGGGATTGCCTGTCTGCCATCCGTTTCCAGAGATTTCAGCAGCTTAATGGCGTTGATGTTGGCCTGATACTTCGCTTTTGCGCCGCCCATGCCCAGGTTATCGTCTGTGATATGGAAATTCTGCGCGTTCCTGCGGATCTCCGCCTTGGATTCCTCATACATGGCTTCCTCGGCAGCGGCGGTATTGGGGAAGGTGCGCCACTCACCATCAATCCGAATAGATACGGGATTTCCGTCCAGCACTTCCTCAAAATCGGGTTCCCTGTCAGCGGAAACAGACTGTGCAGGCGAGTCATGTTCCGGTTCGTCCACCCGCAGCCGCTCTACCACAATGTCATAGGGGAGATTGTTTTTCTCGCCGGAATAAAATGCCACGGGTTCGGTGGTGATCTGCGGCTGTCCTGTTTCTCTTACTTCCGGTGTGAACAGATGCGCGTTGCGCTCATCCCTGCGGATGTAGTCCTCGAACATTTCCCGGTTGATGGCTTGATGGCTCCAGCTATACGGGCCGGTGTCGATCCGCACATCAATCTCTCCGATGTAGCCGATAGTCCCCTTGATGTCGCGGTCAGGGTACGGCACGACCACGGTATCGCCCACTTTGTAGGATGGAACGCCCTCCAGCGTGACCGGCTCCCGTGAAACGGGTTCGTGATAGAAACCGTCGCGTTCCTGCTGATACATGGCGCGGAGGACAGGCACGATCTCGTCCCACTTGAACGACAGCTTGGTGTTGAATTTGTCCTGGAGTTCAATTTCCAGTCCCACGGTGGTAGCTCGGAAGTCTGCTTCCTCACCGCTGAGAAGGGTCATGGTTTCCACGGTTCCCGCGTAGGTTTCGGACATACGGTGACTGATTTGCTTGTTGCCCTCACCGTTGCGGAACCACTTGGAGATGATTTCTTTATCTCTTGCATCCAGCAGACCGCCTTCGCCGGTCAACACATCCTGCAAATCCGTGTCGGTAATATCCAGTTCCGCAGGGAGAAATTCTGTGATGCCGCCGTTGCGATAGTCCTGCTGTAACAGGCGTTCAAACTGCGCCTTGCTCTCCGCACGGAAGATGGGATAAGCCAGCGCCGGGTCACGGAGCTGCACATTGTAGTCCCCAACCTCGGTGATCTCAAAGAGGGTATCATCCAGATAGACGGTATCGCCCACCTTGTAGGGTGTTTCGGTATATGCCGCCGCAGAGGTTTCCGCAACCGGCTCCGATTTTTCTGCCGCAATCGCCTGTTCCGCAGGGACAACGGTAATATTGCCCCGATCCATGTACCGCTCAAAGTCGGTTCTCTCCATGCTGACAGGCTCCTGCTCCGGTACGCTTGGCATGGTGTACCAAACATCATCCTCGTCCACACGGTCAATAACCAAGGAAACCTTGGTGTCGGCATCAAAGGATGCAAGCAGATGATCGCCGGGATGATAGGCGTTTCCGTTTGGCGTTGTGAATATCACAGCTTCCGGGATGCCCTGGGTGCGCTGGATGGCGGCGAGATAGTCAATCGCATTTGCCTGTTCCGCAAAGCGCAGCAGTTGGCCACCTTCACCGTAATACTTCTTGATGGCATCATCCCAAATACCGGTAATGCCGCCCTCATAAGGCAGCAGTCGGATGGAATAGCGGTCAGGGGCATCCATTGCCTTTTCCTGTGCGGCGATCTGCTCCACATCATTCATCACCTGACGGATGAACGGGTCATTGTCGAGCTTTTCGGGGTCAACTACTTCGCCGTTTACAATGCCGCGCTGGGCAAGATTTTCACGGATGGCAATGGGGTCAACATCGTCCAGACGGTCATACTCCGCTTCGGTATAGAACTTATCCTCTTTGATAAGCTGTGCGATACGCCGCTGTACCTTTGCCCACGGCAGTACCGCAGGCTCCGAATTGCCAACGGAGATTTGCAGCGGCAGGGCTGCATCACCCATGCCATATTCCTGTGCCAGCCATGCGGCGGTGTCCTTTTCCCGTCCATGCTCTTTCATATAGCGCACAACAGCGCGTTTGCTTTCGATATTGCCGTTCCATTCCTGCAAGGCCGCGTCAATATCTGCCTGTGTGACTTTATACGGGGAAGGTGTCACCGTAGTTGCCAGCGTGGGATAGGTTTCCTCCAAAAGCTCCTGATGCAGACGGTTATGGAAGGTCGGCATATCAAAATAGAGCTTCGTAAGCTGGAGATCACCGGATTCTGTGACGATGCGCTGGATAGCGGCTGCGCCCTCGATGTAGGCGTTTTCCCGGTCAGAGTTACGGCAGGCGTTGACATAGGCGGTATCTGCAATCAGCGCATTACCAACGGACAGTTTATACTGTTCAAACAGTTCCTTTACAGTAGGTTTTGCCTGTTTCGGTTCGCTGACTGTCTGCATCGGCTCCCGGCTGATGGCGGCAAGAGAATAGACCTTGCGCTCAGTGCTTCCGTCTTGGGTGGCGGCAATGGTAACGCCGTAGCTTTCACGCAGGCGCTCCACATACTGTTCCAGCGCGTGTGCGGGAACGCCGCACATATCCACGCGACCTGCACCGGGGATGGGGCGTGTGGTCAAATGCAAATCCAGCTTTTCGGCTGCTGTTTTTGCATCTTCGCCGTACATCTCAAAGAAATCGCCCACCTGATACAGAACAATATCATCCCGATGGTCATGCTTGATGTCGTTGTAGTCCAGAAAAGCCGGGGGCGGCGAAACGGTTTCCGGCACCTGTTCGTTGGTTTCTTCCGCAATTATGCCTGCTTCTTCCTGTGCCTTTGCTGCCTTTTCCGCTTCATACTTTTCAAGAGCTTCCGGGGTGAAGTACCGTCCTTTGCGGATCAGCTCGTCAATGCGCTTGGCAACCTGATTCCAGTTCAGCTTTACATCGGCGCAATCCCGCTTGTTGTAGCACAGACCTTTACCATCGTGATCTTCATGGCTTCCCGTTGCACGGGAAAGGGCGTGGGAATGACCGCCGATGCCATACTCCTTTTTCAAGAAGTCCGTCTGCTCCTTGGGCGTGTGGGGTTCCCGGAAGAAGTCATAGATACGGCCTTTCCCACCGGAAAAGCTGCTCCCACCGGACAGGGCTGCGTTGATTTCGTCCTCGGTGATAAACTGCTTCGCTTCGGGCAGCTCTGCCATAGCGGTGGAAAACTCACGGCGCGGCAGGGACAGGTCTTTCAGACTGTTCCAGATTTCCTCTGTCTTATGGAAGTGGAACCGCATCAGGCTCCGATCTTGGCTGTATGCTGTCCAAAAGGCAGCATATTCATCGGAGAGGGTCTGTCTGAAAGTGGGGTTTTTGAGGGCTTCGGACAGTCTTGCGGTAGCTTCGGGATAACCACCCCTGCGGTATTCCTGCAAACAGGACAGATACCCTTGCTCCCGTGCTTCCTCGCTGAGATCTCCGCGCAGATGCCAAAGGGCGCTTGCAATCAGGTCGCGCTCATGTCCATGGGCTTCCTCCAGCTCCACATTGGTGGCATATTGTCCGTCCCCCAAAAGCTGACCGATACGCTCGGCGGCGTCCTGCCATGAAATGACCTGTGCGGTGGCAGAATACCGGGCGGTTTTGCCCTTTGCCAGATGGATGCCATCCTCGGCATACCATGCGCTGATGCTCTTATCACCGATTGTTATGCCGTTGCCGCCATAAAACAGGTTTTTGAGATATTCCGCATTTTCCTCCACAGACTTCTGTTTGGAAAACTCGGCGGCAATCTTTTTGCGGTGGTGGTCAGCATTGCTTCCAAGGCGCAGGAAATGGTCGATTTCCTCCTGGGCAAAAGAAAAAGCGAAGGGCGTTTTTGTTACGCTCTCCGCTTGTGCGATGGATTGGATTTGTTCCGCTTCCGTGGGGAAGAAGGATAGCTGCCCGCCGCCGGGGGCATCAAAGATACTTAGCTGAACACCAGCTCCGCGAGGATCACTTCCTCGGCCTGTGCTTTGAGGGTGTTCATCAGTCCCGCCCACTTCATCGGATCGCTGGCTTTCAGTTCCTCCGTCACGCCCGCCGACTTCATCAGTTCGGGCATCATCAGTTCCAGACGGTTGTTCGCTGCTTCCTCGATCTCCCTCAGATGGGGGTACAGCTTCTCCGACAGCAGCAGGCTGTTCCACAGCACCGGACGATGCTCCTTCAGATAATTCTTCCGCATCCTCCCGTACTTGCCCAACGGGGTCTGCGGCTGTTCGCTCAGGCTCAGATCGGGAATCAGATAATCCCCGTTCTGCGTGTAGGTCAGTTCGCTCATGGCTTTCGCTCCTTTCCGCGACTTTCTCGCGCTCGTAGTTTTTAATTGTTACTTCGATCTGCCGCAATACCTGTTCGCTGGACTGGCTGATAGCAGTACCCAGGGCGGCAACGGTCTGAGGGGTATTGAAATCAAAGACATTCAGAAAATCTTCATGCTCGAAGTATTCTCCCGGCTCCATTCCGCAGCGGGACAACAGTGCGTAGGTGGTGCTGACCACGGCGGCGTTCCGAAAAGCCACTCCGATGTTGAAATCATCATACTCTTCCAAAAAGGAATCGTCAACGATGCCGAGGATGTCGCGCCCGTGGTTGTTCCAGTATTCATCCACAAGCTGCGCCGCGACACGCTCCAACTGATCGGCAAGACCGTTTTCACCGGAAACATCAAACCGGCGTTCCAGCGCCGCAGATACCACATCCTGATGCTCCGGCTGATATTCCCAAAAGTAAGGGGGGCGAGAGTTCTCGCCGCCGCCTGTGTCGGATACATCGAATACATATCTCAGCTTGGGATTATCTCCGGTGGTGTCAATGAGAGCGATACCCTTGCTGCCGCGTCGTACATACCGGCGCATCTGTTTGTTCCAGAGGCCGTATTCCGCACAGGCCGTAGCTTCCGGGCGCTGGGCGAAAATCATAAGCTGTTCGTTGTAGGGGTACTTATACAGCCTCGCAGCGGTGGTCAGAAACGCCGTCCACTTTTGGTAGCTTCCCGTGATCTGCCCCGCCGTGTGGTCTGCCATCTGTGCGTAGAACTGTAATTTACTTGGCATAATTCAATCCTCCTTTTTGAGTTTTATTTACACCTAACCATCGGCTGTTTTCGCCGTATGGGGATGCACAAAAAATTTTTTAGAACTTTTTTGAAAAAAGTTGCGACCAACGCCGATAAAATCGTACTTATATGGTGAAAGGGTAATTTGCCGCAGTTTTTTCCTATTGCGGTATTTTCCGTACAATTTTGAATCTAAGGGGGATAGTCGATGATCACACAAAGAATAGCATTTTGCTTATCGCTTTGGTATGTCTACTGTGCTGTTCCTTTCTGGAGGCTGCGATTGAAAATCAACAGGAATCGCGCATAGCCTAATTATTCATAA
>JAZNNV010000039.1:0-1726 GCA_045580465.1 Faecousia sp. | reverse complement strand
GCGGGCGGCGATGCGGCCCCCGGCGCGGCAACCGTTACCCTCGCCATGGGCGCAGGTAAGAAGGGCGCACCTGCCATCGATGCCTATTTGAAGAAGTAATTTATTGAAAAAGCCGCACCAAGCGGTGCGCCTTTTTGCGGCTTCCCCCGGGGGGAAGGCTTTTTATTTTGCTCGTTTTTCAAGGGTTGCAGTGTTTAAGGATGTGAGATACAGCCGATTCATGCCGTATTCGGAGGTCAGCACGAAGGATTTCGGCAGGTCGTCACAAGGCACGACTGCGCCTTCCTTCTCTGCACGGGCGAGAAATTCCTGGGTTTTACGGGAAACGGAGGTGTTGTCCAGATCAAAGATGCCGATGACGGACTTGTCGCGCACCGAAAAATCGCCGCCGATATTCAGATACATCCCGTTTCCTCCTTGATCCGCTTCCACTGGGCAACCGCCAGCTCGTCGCAGCGGTTGTTTTTAGGATTTTCAGCGTGACCCTTGACCCAATGGTAGTGCAGTTCGTGTTTCATGGTTAATTGTAACAGAATTTCCCATAAATCCGGGTTAAGGGCGGGTTTTTTGTCGGATTTGATCCAGTTTTTCTTTTTCCAGCCCCATGCCCAGCCCTTTTCCAGCGCGTCGATGACGTACTTGGAATCGGAGTACAGCTCCACGATGCAAGGCTCTTTCAGTGCCTGCAGACCCTTAATCACCGCAGTCAGCTCCATGCGGTTGTTGGTGGTGCTTGCTCCGCCGCCGGAAAGCTCCTTTTCCACGCCCTGAAACTCTAAGATCGCGCCCCAGCCGCCGGGTCCGGGATTGCCGGAGCAAGCGCCGTCGGTGTAGAGGGTGACGGTCTTCATTCTACGGTCTCCTCGGTTTGATCCCCTTCGACACATTCCACGGAAACAACCTTGTTGCCCTCCTCGATGCGCATGACGATGACGCCCTGCACGTCGCGCTTGTAGATGTTGACGGTGTTGGCGGGGATGCGGATGATGACACCGCCGCTTTCAATGAGCATCACGTCGTCGTTCTCGCCAACGAGGCAGCAGCCTGCGATGCAGCCGGTCTTGGGAGTGATGTTGTAGTTCTTCAGACCCTTACCGCCGCGACCCTGCGCCACCTTTTCGCCGTTGGCGCCGGTACGCAGGTATTCGGACAGCTCCGTGCGCTTGCCGAAGCCACGCTCGGTGACGGTCAGCAGGGTCTTGCCGTCCTCTGCCTTCTGTGCGCCGATGACGATGTCGTCGCCGGTCAGGGTAATGCCCTTGACGCCCATGGCGTCACGACCCATGGGACGGACGTCGTTTTCGTTGAAGCAGATCGCCATGCCGTTGCGGGTGGCGAGGATGATGTTGTCGTTGCCGTTTGTGCGAATGACGTTGATCAGGTGATCGCCCTCATCCAGCGTCAGGGCGCGGATGCCGCCCTTGCGGTTGGTCTTCAGGGCGATGAAGGGGATGCGCTTGACCGTACCCTGCATGGTGACCATCATCAGGTATTCATCCTCATGGAATTCACGGGTGACCACGATGGCGGTGACACTCTCGCCCTGCTCCAGCGGCAGCACATTGACGATCGCCGTTCCCCGGGCGGTACGACCGGCTTCGGGGATCTGGTAGCCCTTGCGGTGGTGTACCTTGCCGTTATCCGTAAAGAAGAGGATGTGATCGTGGGTGGATGCCACGTAGAGGCTCTTGACGTAGTCCTCGTCCTTCAGGTTCTGGGCGTTGAC
>JAZNNV010000038.1:0-10751 GCA_045580465.1 Faecousia sp. | reverse complement strand
GCTGTGCCGCTTTTGACACAATCTGCGGGGGAGAGGATCTCCCGCACCGCCCATGCGTGTTCGCCCTTGCCGCGGATCACCACATTACAGACGGTACACTTGCTTTCCTTGCCACAATCGGTCACACCGTCGGATGTGTGTCCGTTTGGCTTGCCTTCTGTAGCGGAGCAGACCCTGCAGGTTTTGGGCGCGGTGCAGGTTGCGGCCTTCCAGTTGTGACCGTTGGGATTGCCATCGGTGACGGAGCAGACCTTGCAGGTCTTGGGCGCAGTGCAGGTGGCAGCCTTCCAACTGTGTCCGTTGGGATTACCCTGAGTCAGGGAGCAGCTCAGGCAGGTCTTGGCTGTGGTGCAGGTTGCGGTCTTCCAATTGTGACCGTTGGGGTTGCCCTGCGTCTGACCGCAGGTGCGGCAGGTTTTGGCTGTGGTGCAGGTGGCGGCTTTCCAGTTGTGACCTGTGGGGGAGATGTAGCCGGGCTGCTCCAGAATTTTACCGCACTCCTCGTTGGCACACTTTTTGCCGGCGGTCCAGCCGGGCTCTTCGCACTGGGGCGAAACGGCGGGGATGGTCACACTCTCAGGATGACGGCAGGCGTTGGGATCTATGAATTCAAACAGTGCATTACTCAGAACGTAGTTACTGCTGTCAACGTTTACCGCGTTCCACTGTGCCTCCGAGCCGTAGTAATAGACCAGCCAAAGGCTGTCACAGCGGTCAAAAACGGTACTCTTCAAGGTTTTTAGAGTGGAAGGGAAGGTGACGGTGGTCAGCTTTTTGCAATAGGAGAAGGCATCCACACCGATGGTGGTCACGCCTTCGGGGATCACGATGGATTCAAACGCGGCGTTGTAGAAGGTGTAGGGCTTGATCTCTGAGATGCTGCCCGGCAGGGTGATGCTCTTCAGGCTTTCGCAGTAGCGGAAGGCACTGTTGCCGATAGCGGGGATGCCATCCTCAATGGTCACTGTTTCCAGTGCCTTGCAGTAGGCAAAGACACTGTTTTCAAAAGTGGTGACGGTAGAGGGAATGCTCACACTTTTCAGATTTTCGCAGCAGTAGAAGGCCTGCTCGCAAAGTGCGGTCAGACCCTTGGGGAGGGTTGCGGAAAGAAGACCGGAGTTGCTGAAGGTATTGTCACCGATCTCCTTCAGGGTGGTGGGGAAGATGACAGACTGCAAAGAGGTACATTCAGCAAAGCTGTAGCGGCCGATCTCCTTCAAGCCCTCGCCCATGGTGACATCCCGAAGCTGATCGCAGGCATAGAAGATGTACTGGAAGTTGTTTGTGATTGTGCCGGGGATATAGGCTGTTGTCAGGGAGTCGCACTCCTCAAAGGCATTGTTGCCCAGATAGGTCAGACCCTCAGGCAAAACAATTTGCTCCAATCCGGATTGGGCAAAGGCATTATTGCTTAGAGACTGCAGGCTGCCGGGAAGAACAATGGAGGTCAAGGCGGTGCAGCCGATAAAGGCGTAGCTGTAAATTTTCTTAACCTTGCTGCCCATGGTTACGGAGCTCAGGGAACGGCAGTTGGCAAAGGCATGGACACCAATCTCTTCTACGGAATCACAAAGGGTAACCGTTTTCAGATTGGGCAGGTTGCAGAAGCCATAGGGGGAGATGTAAGTCAGCTCACCAAGGAAGGTCACGGAGGTGATCTTGTTGGCAAAGCTGCTCCAAGGGGTTTTTGTTGTGTAGGTGTCCATTTTGCCGTGACCGTAGATGAACAGCTCGCCCGTGGAGGCAAGAGTCCACTTTACATTGGGAAGTCCGTAATCGCCGCAGCTGCCGCTGCCCAGGATCCCCTCGGTGGGGACCTCCGGGAAGTTGGGATCCACAACGGGACCGTCGGAGTCG
This sequence comes from Faecousia sp., assembly GCA_045580465.1. Classification (GTDB taxonomy): domain Bacteria; phylum Bacillota; class Clostridia; order Oscillospirales; family Oscillospiraceae; genus Faecousia. The sequence continues at coordinate 8,894 of JAZNNV010000038.1, read as the reverse complement.
TCGGGGTAACGGGTCATCATGTTGTCGGAGCCTTCCACTTCTTCAACGGTCAGAATGCGTCCCCAATGGACAGAGTTGTTGAAAGATCCTTCCGCGATCACCACGTGGTCTGAGAAGACCTGCAGAACGATTACAGTATGGGAATCGTTGTCCATACGCAGAATGTCACCCGGACGCACATCGGAGAACTTGACATCATAGGTCATACGTGCAGGAAGATTTCCAAAGGCGACATCGCTGAGAATAAAAGCAAAGGCAACACAGCCGTAGCCGCCATGGTAGATGCCACCATTCCAAGGATAAAACCGGTCACCCTCCCAAGGCATTCCCTCGGGATATTCGGACTTGAGGGCGATCATGGCCTGGTAAGCCTCTGCCTCGGTGGGGGCAGTTGCCGAAACGGCGGTAGGGTCTGAGAAAGTAAAAAGCACTACTAAAAGCAGTGCCATCAACAGGGACAAGGTTCTTTTCATGATCTCGCTTCCTTTCTTTTACTGTAAAAAGATACCACAAAGCGCGACCGAAGTCAATAAAGGGCAAGGGATAAATGCTTTGCCGGAGCAATTTTTCTTGACAAAGGGACACTGTGGGAATATGCTTAATATATATTGTAAACGAGGTGCGCGCATGAAACGAGTGGCATATGAAGAAATGGTAAAGGAATTTGCAAGAGTGCTTTGCGCCCGGGGATTTTCTGCCGAAGACGGCCATGAGGCTGCGGAAATCTTTGCGCAAAATTCCCTTGCCGGTGTCTACAGCCATGGCTTGAACCGCTTTCCGCGGCTGGTCAGCTATCTGGAAAAAGGCGTGATCGATCCTGCGGTGCAGGCGAGCTGCGTTATGTCCTTCGGCAATATGGAGCGCTGGGACGGTCATCGTGGCTTCGGACCTCTGAATGCAAGAAAAGCAATGGCACGCGCCTGCGAGCTTGCCAAGGCGCAGGGCATCGGTCTGGTTGCCCTCGGCAACAACAACCACTGGATGCGCGGCGGCACTTACGGCTGGCAGGCAGCGCAGGAAGGCTGCATCGGCATCTGCTGGACCAACACCATGCCCAATATGCCTGCGTGGGGCGGCAAGGACTGCCGCATCGGCAACAATCCCATCGTCATGGCGATCCCACGTTCCAATGGTGAGCATGTGGTGGTGGACTGTGCGGTCAGCCAGTTCAGCTACGGCAAGATCGAAAGTCACCGTTTGGCGGGTCAGCAGCTGCCGGTGCATGGCGGCTACAACAAAGACGGCAAGCTGACCACCGATCCTGCGGAGATCGAGCAGACCTGGCGGGTGCTGCCCATGGGCTACTGGAAGGGAAGCGGTCTTTCCATCCTGATGGATCTGATGGCGACCATCCTCTCCGGCGGAAACAGCGTTGCGGATGTGGGCGCGCTTGGTGAGGAAGTGGGTATGACCCAGATCATGATCGCCATCGATCCCACCAAGTTCAATACGGTCGCAGAAACCGATGCCATCGCAGAGCGGATCTTGCAGGATGTGAAGGCATCCGAGCCTGCCGAGGAGGGCGGCGAGGTCTGTTATCCCGGCGAGCGGTCACTGCGAAGCATGAAGGACAATATGGAAAAGGGCATCCCAGTGGTGGAAGAGATCTGGGACGCCGTACGGAAGATGTAATTACACTTTGAAGATTTGGAGAGAAAGATATGAAGAACAAATTCAACGAATGGTGGAGCACAGAGCGTGCGAAAAATCCCGGTAAGGTTGTTCTGGGCGTAATCCTGCTTTTTAATATTGTATTCTTTCTGCTGTCGGCAGCCGTGATCAGCGCGCTGTCGCTGGACGGAACGGAGCACATGGGCTTTTTGGAGGCAGCATTCTGCACCCTGACCATGATTTTGGATGCCGGCTGCATCCAGTTTGTCATTGCGGACATCGGCGAGTCCGGCGTGTTCATTTCAATCTTTTGCCTGAGCGTTGTGCTGATCGGAATGATCTCCTTTACCGGCTCTGTGATCGGTTACGTTACAAACTACATCTCTCATTTTATCGAGAATGCCAATTCCGGCAAGCACAAGATCTTTTTGTCCAATCACATCGTGATCCTGAACTGGAACAGCCGCGCCACGGAGATTATCAATGACTATCTGTACAGCGGCAGAGAGCAGAAGATCGTTGTGCTGGTCAGCGCCCGTAAGGACGAGATCCAAAAGGAGATCGACGAGAGGATCGCAGACACGATCACCCGTGAAAACAACAAGCTGAACGCAGAGTTTGCGCTTCTGCCCTATTTCAGGAGAAAACTCGCGATCCGAAAGCACAGATTCCACAGAAATGTAACGGTGGTGGTCCGTGAGGGTGACGTATTCTCCACCAAGCAGCTGCAGGATATTTCTCTGGAAAAAGCCCGTTCCATCATCATCCTTGGCAACGACATCAACAACACGATCTGTAAGTTTGAGCATCAGGACTGGCTGGAGAAGAAGAGCCGCGGCAATCCCCAGACCATCAAGACGCTGATGCAGGTGGCGGATATTACATCGGCTGCCAGCTCTGCGGATAATCAGAAGATCATCGTCGAGGTTACGGACGATGCCACATGGGAACTGATCCACAAGATCATCAAGAACAAAGAGGTCGCGGGAAAATGCGACATCGTTCCCGTGCGTGTCAACCAGGTGTTGGGTCAGATCTTGTCCCAGTTCTCCCTGATGCCGGAGCTGAACAAGGTCTACGAGGAAGTGTTCTCCAACAGAGGCGTCGAGATCTATACAGTGGAGCAGGCGCATCAGCCTATCGCACCCTTTGCAAAGCAGTATCTGTCTACCCATCTTTCTGCTATTCCGCTGTCTTATATGAAGCATAAGGGCATTGAGCATTGCTTCTATCTGGCGGATGAGCCGGAGGACCTTACCGCGCCGGGAGTGCCTGCGGAAAGCGATTATGCCGTCGATTTGAACCGCGGCTACTGGATCGAGCATAAAAATGTGATCATTTTGGGTCACAACAGCAAGAGCAGAGACATTATGCGCGGCTTCGTTTCCTTCTGCAATGAGTGGAACCGCGGGGATGAATCGATTTTGAACATCGTTGTGATCGACGATCCCCAGAATCTGGAGAAGATGAAGCATTACGCGGAATATCCCTTTGTTAAAAAGACCGTCTCTGCGGACATTTTTGACGAGGAGCTGATCTGCTCCACTATTGAGGAATTTGTGTCCCAGAACGAAGAGGATACCAGTATTCTGATCCTTTCGGATGACTCGGTGCTGAATGAGGATATCGATTCCAATGCGTTGGCACATCTCATTTACGTGCAGGAGATCATCAACCGCAAGAAGCAGGAGCCGGACTACGATCCCGGCAGGATCGATGTGGTGGTCGAGATCATCGATCCCAAGCACCATGACATCGTCAATAGCTACAGTGTCAACAACGTGGTTATCAGCAACCGCTACATCAGTAAGATGATCGCCCAGATCGGCGAGGTGGACGCGCTCTTTGATTTCTATGTGGACATCCTCAGCTACGACGACAGCAAGGTCGGCGGGCATTATGAGAGTAAGGAGATCTACGTCAAGAAGGTGCAGCGCTACTTCAATACGATCCCTGCCGCGTGTAATGCGGCGGAGCTGATCCGCGGGGTGCTGGATGCCACCATTGACGAGCAACTCCCGGAAGAGGAGCAGGATCCGACCTTTGTGCTCGGTTATGTTTCCGCCGACGGCAAGGTCACTCTGTTCGGCGGCAATCAGGAGCAGATCCCCGTTGCGCTGACAGAAAAGGACAAGATCATTGTCTTCAGCACACACTAAAAATTGCATTTTTTCCATTCACTGCCCGGTATTTGTTGAAAATACCGGGCAGTTTGTTGCTGATTTTTGTGTTTTTAAGAAAATAAAGAGCCGGCATTGGATAGTAATAGTCAGATATTCTTATACAAAATGCCCATAAAAGCTCTTTTGCGCGAAACGTTTTTTGTGGTGAATTTACTTACTTTTTTTGCATTTTCTCTTGAAAACCGAAAAAGACGGATGTATAATGTAAACTGTATAACTGTTATTGTACCCAAATATTGGGATGGCAGATATTTACCACAGAATGCCTGAACTTTAAGCGAGTATCAGCGAGCTGTGAGCATTGCAAAAACGCGACCCCCCATTCTCCCAGAGCCGGAATGGCTATTCTGAGACGGCAGCTGCGCAAATACAGCAGCTCCAAAAGAGAGGTTTTAACAGCATGCAAGCAAAGAACGTACTCAAGACAATCAAAACAGTCCTGATCTGGATGGTGGTTGTGCTGGCAGTATTCATGATGATCTTTACGGTTATTTCGGTCACCACCTTTAACCGCAATGATCGTGACCTGTTCGGCTACAAGGCCTACATCGTAAAGACGGACTCCATGTCCGCCAGCGGCATTCAGGCAGGCGACCTGATCCTGTCCAAGGAGGTCGACCCCAATACCCTGCAGCCGGGCGACATCATCACCTTCCTGTCCCAGGATACGGACAGCTTTGGCGAGATCATCACCCATATGATCCGCGCCAAAACAACAGATGCCAATGGCAACGCCGGCTTCATCACCTACGGTACTACCACGGATGTCGATGACGAGACGGTCGTTACGTATCTGTACATCCTCGGCAAGTACGAAGGTCATGTGCCGAAGCTGGGTACGTTCTTCAACTTCCTGAAGACCCCCCAGGGCTACATCATCTGCATCTTTATCCCCTTTATGCTGCTGATCATCCATCAGGGCATCAACTCCGTCAAGACCTTCCGCCGCTATAAGGGCGAGCAGATGGAGCAGATGAAGCAGGAGAAGGAGCAGCTGCTGGAGGAGCGTGCGGAAAACGCCAGAATGATGGAAGAGCTGCTGGCGCTGAAGGCGCAGCTGCAGAAGCAGACCGAAGAGCAGACACCCACACCGAATCCGGAAGGAGATGGCGCGGATGGAGAAGGTTAAGAAAATCTGGAGCATCGTTTCTACGGTGCTGGTTGCCATCGTTGTCATTGCGGCAGTCTTTTTGCTGGGCTCCCGCCTGATGGGCTACCGCGTGTTCAACATCGTTTCCGGATCCATGGCGCCGGAATACAACATCGGCGATCTGATCTACGTTCAGGAAGTGGATCCCGCAACGGTCAAGGTGAACGATGTCATCACCTTCATCCTCAATGAGGATCTGGTCATCGCGACCCACCGTGTGGTCCGCATCGATGCCGAAAAGCAGCATTTCTACACCAAGGGTGACGTCAACGACACCGAAGATGCCAACCCGGTACATTTCAAGAATCTGGTGGGCATACCGACCTTCAAGATCCCGAAGCTGGGTTACGTGTCTGATTTCGTGCAGAACCCGCCTGGCATGTACATTACGATCGCAGCGGTTGCGATCCTGATCATCCTTGCCTTTGCGCCGGACTTCGTAAAGAAACCCACCGTGCCTGAGCCTGCTGAAGCAGGGGAAAAGGTGCTGAGCGCTGAGGAGCAGGCCGCAATCGATGAAAATACCCGTCTGAAGGAAGAATTGGAGAAGCTCAAGGCGCAGCTGGCGCAGGAGCAAGAGGCGGAATAAGTAAAATTTAATATCTCGACCGAACCACCCCGGGGTGGTTCTTTACCGCAGAATGCGGTAAAGAACCATAATGAGCTATTGAATGCAAAAAAACGGTTTTGAAATGGTGGTCGTGAAAGGAATTCCCATGACCATGATTTTGAAATATGATCTTTGAAGAAAGGAGGACACACATTATGAAAATGAACAAGACTAAGGTTTTTACCCTGGCTCTGGCAGTTTGCCTGATCGCCGTCCTGTCCATGGGCTCTCTGGCATGGTTCAATGACTCTGATGAGGTCAAGAACGATTTCCTGTTCGCAGGTTCTGAAGACAGTGATCCCGATGATATCTTCTCCGTCAATGTTTGGGAGCAGAAGGACACCAACGGTGATGGCGACTGCAATGAGGCTGAGGACGTTGAGTATGCTGAAAACGGCCTGACCTTCAATGCCGTGCTGCCCGGTGATGCTCTGAGCAAGATCGCTCACGTTTCCAATACCGGTTCTTACGACCAGTATATCCGCGTGACCGTCAAGATCGATCAGGCTGCTGTTTGGGCTGCATGCCTGGGTAGCAACTTTAACGACGCGACCCTGCAGGCTATCTTTGGCGGCTTTGATATCGCTTCCTGGAGCGAAATCACCACCAAGGTAGAGAACAACCAGATCGTTGTTACCATGTACTACAACGATATCCTGGCTGTTGGCGGCGACATCGTTGTGTTTGACACTGTCAACATTCCCAACGAACTGACCCGCGAGCAGGCTGCCTACATGGGCGCAAACGGCTTCTCCATCCTGGTTACTGCTGATGCAGTCCAGACCGAGAACCTGGGCATCGACCTGACCGACGGCATCTGTGATGCCTATCAGGCATTCGCCGTTGTTGAGGCCTAAAAAACGCAAAGCGACAGAGGCAGTTATGGCATTCAACCTCTGTCCAACACATGCAATGCCAAAAAAGGAGATTTGAATTATGTTTAACAAGAACGGCACCAAGCGTGCGTTCCTGATGAGCGTGCTGAGCCTGATCCTGTGCGTCAGCATGTTCGTCGGCACGACCTTTGCTTGGTTTACCGACGAGGTTGTCAGCTCCAACAACATCATCAAGTCCGGTAATCTGGACGCTGAGATGTGGTGGTCTGATGATTACGCCAGCTGGAATGATGCAGCTGCAGGCGCTATCTTCAACTACCAGTACTGGGAGCCCGGCTATACCGAAGTCAAGTATGTCAAGATTGTCAATGCCGGCAATCTGGCATTCCAGTTCCAGCTGAACATCATCCCGGACAATCTGCCTGTTGCAGGCGAAGTCAATCTGGCTGATGTTATTGAAGTTCGTCTGGTCCCCGCTGCTGACGCAGCAGGCAAGACCCGCGAAGAGCTGCTGGCTGTTCCCGCTGTCGGCACCCTGTCCGACCTGATCGCTGACCGCGACGGCGCTGCCTACGGCGTTCTGCTGCCCGCAGCAGGTGTTGGCTCCAACGACTACAATGTCGCTGTTGACACCCCCCGCGGCGAGCTGGAGTACTGCATCGTTCTGCACATGCAGAAGTCTGCAGGCAATGAGTACCAGAACCTGTCTGTTGGTGACGGCTTCTCCGTCCAGCTGCTGGCTACTCAGTACACCTGGGAGAACGACTCCTTCGATCATATCTATGACGACAATGCGATGTTCCCCCCCAAGGCTAATGTGAAGCAGATGGGTTCCATGGTGGTCGATACCTCCACTCATGGCGAGCTGTATGCAAACCAGACCTTCAAGTTCCTGCCCACCCAGACCTATGCTGAGGCTCAGCAGAGCTCCTACAGATACTACCATGCTGACTTTGTCGTTTCCGCAGACGCAGAGATCCCTGCAAATGCAGTTGCTCTGCCCGGTTACTATACCGCATACTGTGACAGCTACAACGGCGGCAAGTGGATTGCTCTGTCCAGCGATCAGCCCATCGCTGCCGGCACTGAGATCCGTCTGATCGAGGTCCTTAGCGAGGCAATGAACGCTACTGTCTTCGTTAACTACGAAGAGATCTGCAAGTGGAGCGATGCCGAAGGCTTCAAGTGCGGTGTTGTCGATCTGTCCAAGGGCGCTCTCGAAGGCGTGACTCTGACTGTTGAGCTGCGTCTGTACGAGACCACCAAGGATCCTGATGCTACTTCCGGCACCGCAAACGAAGAGACCGGCAAGTATGTCACCATCGGTACTTACAAGTACACCTTTGGCGATGCAGAAGAGACCGTTGCTGTTGTTGACACTCTGGACGGCATTCAGGCTGCAATCGACAGCGGCATTAAGGTGATCGACGCTAACGGCGCAAATCTGGGCGACTTCAACTACGATGTTGTGTTTGCTGACGGTGTTACCCTGAAGAACGCTAAGATCCCCTACATGTACGGCGGCGGCGCTACCGGCACTGTTACCTTCGAAAACTGCGAGTTTGTGACTGATTCCTCCTACTCCTGCCATTTCGATAACGGTGGCGGCAACCTCATCTTCAACAACTGTACGTTTGACGGCTGGAACAGCTTCGGCACTGCCATCACCGGCGTTGAGATGAACAACTGCACCTTCAAGATGTCCTACAACTATGGTATTCTGCGCTTCTATCAGGATGCTGTGCTGAATGACTGCGTCTTTGAAAGCAGCTTTGAAGGTGTTGATACCAATCTCACCGGCACCACTGTTTCCTTCAACAACTGCACCGGCATTGAGGGCAAGATCTTCAATAACGGCAGCATGGTTGGTAACTGGTTCGTTGACGGCGTGGACGTTAGCGCTACGGTCACTTCTTGGTAATTTTACTTACCAAATTAATCAGCAATTCCCTCAGCCTACCCAACCCCTTCGGGGGTTGGGCGGCGATCAAAGGGCATGACAAAATCGTGCCTTTTGCTCACCGCAAAATCCAACCGCAAAAACCAACCACATAAATCCGTAGATAGTTCCGAAAACGATTTGGGAGGAAGATACATATGAAGAACAGCAAGCAGGCGTTCCTGCGAAGTGTGATCGCACTTGTGTTGTGCGTATCCATGTTCGTAGGCACTACCTTCGCATGGTTCACTGACGAGGTCGTCAGCATGAACAACATCATCCAGACCGGTATTCTGGATGTGGAGCTGGATTGGTATGACGAGTCCGCGAGCGCGTGGAAGCCCGTCGACCAGAGCACTAACGTCTTTGACGAGGGCGCACTTTGGGAACCCGGCTACACGGATGTTGTCTATCTGCGCGTCCGCAACGCAGGCACTCTGGCACTGAAGTACCAGCTGGGCATTCGCGTTGCCAGCCAGACCGTCGGCACCAACGTCTATGATGAGCCCCTGATCCTGTCCAACTATATCCACATGGGTATCGTCAAGGATAAGACCAACGAGAC
>JAZNNV010000037.1:0-18577 GCA_045580465.1 Faecousia sp. | reverse complement strand
CATTGATCTTGACAACACCGGGGATCTTCTCCAGTCGCTCGATGGTCTGGCGCATCTTCCCGTTGTCCTCAAGCACCACGATAAAGCGGTGACGCAGATCCTCTGCCTCGACGCCGTTAAAGGCTTCCTCGTCCTGATGATCCGCAATAAAATCCTTCAGTGCCTCTTCCCGGGACTTGAAGGTCGCCTTATAGACATTTTCCACCTGATTGATCTGGGTGCCGACGCTCTTGGCTTCTGCATCCGAAAGGTTCTCGTCGATGATGACCAGCACTTCATTGGTCTTGTTCAGATCCTCCACCATGATGTTGACGTTGTACATCAGGCAGTAAAAACTGCCGCCGATCAGCAGGCAGGCGATGGTTACACAGATCGCAGCCACCGACATAAAGCCGTGCAGGAAAATACCGCGGATACCCTCTTTGAACAAATATCCGATATTACTGATTCTCATAGTGATAATACCCATCCATTCCGTCGCTGATGATCTGACCGTCATCGATAGCAATGACCCGCTTGTGGAAACGCTCCACCAGATCCTGCGCGTGTGTGACCACCAGCATGGTGGTGCCCAGATTGTTGATCTCCATCAAAAGGCTCATGATCTCATAAGAACGGGCCGGATCCAGATTGCCGGTGGGCTCGTCGGCGATGATGGTAGAAGGATTGTTGACCAGCGCACGGGCGATCGCCAGTCTCTGCTGCTCACCGCCGGACAGCTCACCGGGGTGGCGGCGGGTCTTGGTATCAAGACCGACCAGATTCAGAACATAGGGCACTCTTTCCCGGATCTCACGCTCTCTCGTTCCGATGGCACGCATAACAAAGGCGACATTGTCGTAAACCGTCTTATTTTCGATCAGACGAAAATCCTGAAAGACCGTGCCGACAGTACGGCGCATATAGGGGATCTCACGCTTGCGGATACGCTCAAGAGAATAGCCATTGACGTGAACTGTACCCGAAGTGGGCTTGAGCTCGCCGGTGATCAGCTTGATAATGGTGGACTTGCCGGAGCCGGAAGGACCCACCAGAAACGCAAATTCTCCGTCCTCAATCTGCAGAGAGACGCCCTTCAGCGCCCGGGTGCCGACAGAATAGGATTTGACGACATTTGTAAATTCAATCATTGTGTTTTTCTCCATCAAGAAATGTAACCAAATTGTAACACATTTTGCATTTGATGTCAACGCATACGCACGCATTTTACGGCTTCCAAATGTTTCAAAAAGCGCAAACACGTTGGTATTCCCCGTTCTTTTGAAGGTTGTAAATTTATTCTGAACATTCCGTAAAAACGGGTCTGCTACAGTTGCAGCAGACCCGTTGCGAATCCATTAGCGGGTTTCCCGGGAGGACAGATACTTGCGGACCATCAGTGCCACCTTAAAGACAATGGCATGGTCAAATTCACGCAGGTCAAGTCCGGTGAGCTTCTTGATCTTCTCAAGGCGGTACACCAGCGTATTGCGGTGGACGAACAGCTTACGGGATGTCTCCGAAACGTTCAGATTGTTTTCAAAGAATTTATTGATGGAGAACAAGGTTTCCTGATCCAGAGAGTCGATGGAGTTCTTCTTGAACACCTCATCCAGGAAAATGTCACACAGTGTGGTGGGCAGCTGATAGATCAGACGGCCGATGCCAAGGTTTTCGTAGTTGATGACACGCTTTTCGGTGTCGAATACCTTGCCCACCTCGATTGCAGTCTGGGCATCCTTATAGGAATCTGCCAGAGAGCGCAGATGCTCAGCGACGGTGCCGAAGCCGATGATGGTCTTGATGTACAGCTCCGTCTTGAGGGTGTCTGCCATGGTGTAGGCAAGCTTTTCCAGCTCTTCGGCGGTGGTGCCGGGAGCGATCTGCTTGACCACTGCGATGTCGGTCTCATTGATGCTCAGCACAAAGTCCTGAGACTTGTCAGGGAACAGGCTTGCGAGAACATCGACAGCAGCGACCTCAGCGTGGTTTTCCTGACGAACGAGGAAAACGGCACGGGGTGCTTCCGTTGCGAAATGCAGTTCCTTGGCGCGGATATAAATATCACCGGGCAGGATGTTATCCATGATGATATTCTTAACGAAGGTGCTGCGGTCATGCTTTTCTTCGTAGAAGGTCTTTGCGTTGTTCAGCGCGATGTAGGCAACCTGACAGCTGTTCTTGGCGACTTCGTCCGTGCCGGTGCAGAAAACGGCATACTCAAGCACATTGGCGCCATTCAGGATCGGCTTGAAGCACTTGTCGTTGCACTCAAGAACGCCCTCATAGACACCGTTGAGCTTCATAGCCACGTCAAGCCACTGCTGGCCAAGCATTGTAACGTCGGTACAAGAAACCACACAGCCCTCTGCATCGATCACACCATAGATGCGGTCGGATACTTCCTTCAGCTGGACGATAACACTCTGAAAAACACTGTTGGACATTTTTCAGACCTCCTTCGTATTTATCTGAATGCGAAATACACAAATCAGCATCGGTATTATAACGCACTTCTGCGCATTTTGCAAGTGTTTTTTGACATATTTTTGCAAAATACACCTTTGTTTTTGTTAGAATTGCATCATTGTTTCGTCCATATTGACACAAACGACTTGAAATATCGACATATTTTATAAAAAACGATATGTGCAATTTGTCCATAAAAGTGCTGCTTGTCCACTTATTCGGCAGTCTTTTCCAGCAAAATAATCTCTTCTTCTGTCAATTCCCGGATCTGCCCGCGGGGCAGATCGCCCAGCTCCAGCAGACCCTCCTGCCGACGCTCCAGATAGGTCACCGTCATGCCCCGGGATGCCATCATGCGCCTGACCTGATGGTATTTTCCCTCACAAACGGTGATCAGGCCCTCCCCTCCTCCCAGCGGCTCGAGGGTCGCCGGCAGGCAAACTGTTCCGTCCCGCAGGGTAAGTCCAGCTTGGAATGCTTCCACATCCTCACGGGACGCCTGCCCTTCATGGCGGGCATAGTAGACCTTGGGGACTTCTTTTTTAGGACTGATCAGCCGGTGCAGCAGCGCGCCGTCATTGGTAAACAGCAGTAGTCCTTCCGTTGCCTTGTCAAGCCTTCCGACGGGCTTGAGATCCATGGCAAGCAAATGCTGCGGCAGAAGCTCCATGACCGTCCTTTCCTGCTTGTCCTCTGTCGCCGTCACATAGCCTGCAGGCTTATTGAGCATGACGACCATGCGCCGCATACCGCCAAGGCGCTCTCCACGCAGACAGATCTCCTGCATCTGCGGATCGATCTTGCGGCTGCTGTCCCGCTCGACGACACCGTCCACGGTCACCGCCCCGGATTTGATAATGAGCTTGACCTGACTGCGGGTGCCTGCGCCGCTGTCGCACAAGAATTTGTCCAAACGTTCCATGCTTCCTCCGTTCTATCCCCGTCCCTTTGTGAATAGGCTAAAATGCCAATTCTCAATATGGAGGGATCCGCTATGATGGTAATGACCGCAAAGGTCGACAAGAAAAAGATCGCCATGATCCTGATCGCCGCAATATTGCTTGTTGCCGGTCTGATCATGCTGCTGGGTGGGAACGATTCGTCGCCGACGGTATCCACCGGTGTTTCCAACAACGATGCCCGGGTTGCCTTTTTGAAGGCGTTCGGTTGGGAAGTCACCACCTCTCCCACCGAATCGGGGCAGGTGCGCATTCCCGCTGAGCCAAACGAGGTCTTTGACCGCTACAATGAGCTGCAGAAAAGCCAGGGCTATGACCTGAGCGCCTACGGGGGCAAGACCGTCATGCGCTACGTTTACAAGATCAACAATTTCCCCGGCGCAACCGAGCCGGTCTACGCGACGCTATTGATCTACAAAAATCAGGTCATCGGCGGCGATGTGACGGACACCTCCGCCAAAGGGGCGATCCGCAGCTTCAAAATGCCGCAGGATGCGACCTCTCCCACAACGCCTACGTGACATTTTATCACAAAATGCCCGTCTTGACAAGGTCGCAGGCATATGCTATCGTATAAGTATCTTCAGGGCAGGGTGTGATTCCCGACCGGTGGTAAAGTCCACGAGCGCGTAGGCGCTGAATCGGTGCAATTCCGATACCGACAGTAAAGTCTGGATGGAAGAAGATGCGGCTTTTGCATTTTTACGCCCTGAGTGCATGCACACAGGGCATTTTTTGAGGTGAACGCCATGAGAAAGACAAATACAAAGAAGCTGGTGCTGCTGGCAATGCTGGCGGCGGTAGCATATATGCTGGCAGCGCTGATCCACATTCCCCTGATCCCCGCTGCGCCGTTTTTGAGCTACGAACCGAAGGATGTGGTCATTACCATCAGCGGTTTTCTGCTGGGACCCTTGGCATCGCTTTCCATTTCCCTTGTGGTCGCACTGCTGGAGATGGTAACCGTCAGCACCACCGGCATCATCGGCTGCATCATGAACTTCCTTGCCAGCGCCTGCTTCTGCAGCACCGCCGCGATCGTGTACAAAAAGCAGCGAAGCATTGCCGGCGCTGTGTCGGGCTTGCTTCTCGGCTCTGCTGCGATGATCTGCGTCATGCTTCTGTGGAACTGGCTGATCACGCCTTTTCACATGGGTGTTCCCCGTTCCGGCATTATTCCCATGCTGATCCCCGTTTTCCTGCCGTTCAATGCATTGAAGGCCGGCTTTAACACAGCCCTGACTCTGATGCTCTATAAGCCGCTGGTGTCTGCCCTGCGAAAAACCGGTCTGATCCCCGAACGCCCCAGTCAGGGTAACTCCGCAAAATGGGGCATTTATCTGCTCGGCGCTGCGCTTCTTATCACCTGCGTGCTGCTTTTGCTGGTTCTGCGGGGCATTATCTGAATAAATAAGCCGCTCTTTTCCCGGAGCGGCTTGCTTTTTGAGATTATTGTGCTATAATTATAATGAATATTTATGTGCTTATCAGCAAGAAGGAGATATTATGATCACAGTCAGTAATTTGGGAATGCAGTTCGGCGGTCAGTGGCTGTTTCAGCATGTTGACCTGCAGTTTCTGCCCGGTAACTGCTACGGCATCATCTGCGCAAACGGCGCAGGCAAGTCCACTTTCCTGCGTATCCTGACCGGCGAGCTGGACTCCACCACCGGCGCAATCAGCATTGAAGCAGACAAGCGCGTGTCTGTTCTGAAGCAGAATCAGAACGCTTATGACGCCTACACCATCCTTGACACCGTCATCATGGGCAACCAGCATCTTTACGATGTGATGAAGGAAAAGGATGCCATCTACGAAAAAGAAGATTTCACTGACGAGGACGGTCTGCGTGCCGCCGATCTGGAAGCGGAATTTGCAGAGCTGGGCGGTTGGGAAGCAGAATCTGTCGCCTCCCGCCTGCTGCAGGGTCTGGGCATCGGCACGGAGCTGCACTATGACCTGATGGAGACCACCGCCCCCCGTCTGAAGGTGAAGGTACTCCTTGCTCAGGCGCTGTTCGGCAACCCCGATATCATCATGCTGGACGAGCCCACCAACAACCTTGACATCGAAGCCATCAACTGGCTGGAGGACTTCCTGCTGGACTTCCCCGGCATGGTCATCGCCGTTTCCCATGACCGCCACTTCCTCAACACCGTCTGCACCCATACCGTCGACATCGACTACGGCAAGATCAAGATGTACGTGGGCAACTACGACTTCTGGTACGAGTCCTCCCAGATGGTGCAGGCAATGATCCGCAACAAGAACAAGAAGAATCAGGAGAAGATCGAAGAGCTGCAGCTGTTCATCCAGCGCTTCTCCGCCAACAAATCCAAGGCGAAGCAGGCAACCGCCCGCCGCAAGCTGCTGGACAAGCTGACTGTCGAGGAAATGCCCTGCTCCACCCGCCGTTATCCCTTCGTGGGCTTCATGCCCGAGCGGGAGCTGGGTAAGGACGTGCTGACGGTCAAGGACGTTTCCGTCACTGTTGACGGTGTCAAGCTGCTGGACAAGGTCTACTTCTCCGTTAACCGCACCGACAAGATCGCCTTCGTGGGCGAAAACGAGCTGGCGCAGACTGCGCTGTTCCAGATCCTGATGGGCGAGCTGGAGCCGGATGAAGGCTCGATCAAGTGGGGCGTTTCCACCATCCGTAGCTATCTGCCCAAGGACAACAGCGAATACTTTGACGGCAACGAGGAAGAGCTGGTGGACTGGCTGCGTCAGTACTCCGTCAAGAAGGACGATGTTTATCTGCGCGGCTTCCTTGGTCGCATGCTCTTCAGCAACGAAGACGTTTTCAAGCACGTCAACGTCCTCTCCGGCGGTGAAAAGGTACGCTGCATGCTCTCCAAGATGATGCTCAGCGGCGCAAACGTGGTACTGCTGGATCAACCCACCAACCATCTGGACATGGAATCCATTCAGGCGGTCAACAAGGGTCTTGAGGCATTTACGGGCGTTGTGCTGCTTGCTTCTCATGACCACGAAATGCTGACTTCCACCTGTAACCGGGTCATCGCCTTCCAGCCCGACGGCACGATCATCGACCGCTACGGCACCTACGACGATTACCTTGAGTGGATGGCACAGAATAAACAACAGTAATCTCACATTAAGCGCTGTCATCCCGAGTGAGCGTAGCGAATCGAGGGATCTTCGCACATTTGGAAGCTGAAATGTATGTATTTTGTATATATCCTTGCAAATTGGGATGACTCCGTGCTGTACATCGGTGTTACAGGAAATCTCCCTCGCCGTCTGTATGAGCACCGAAACCACTTAGTAGATGGTTTTAGCAGCAAATATAACACCTATAAACTTGTTTACTTTGAAGAAACAAGCGATGTTTACAGTGCCATTTCCCGAGAAAAACAACTCAAGAAATGGCGCAGAGCAAAAAAGAACGAACTTATTGCAAAAGTAAATCCCCAGTGGGTGGATCTATCCGAGGAATGGGACTGACTTCAGTGCGTAGATCCCTCGGCTTCGCTCGGGATGACAACGTTTTAGGAGTAATGAAAATGAAAAAAATTCTTGACATTATCACTGCGAAAATGCAGCAGGCATTCGTCGATGCCGGCTATGATGCTTCCTTCGGTCAGGTGACGGTTTCCAACCGCCCCGACCTGTGCGAGTATCAGTGCAACGGCGCTCTGGCTGCCGCCAAGCAGTATAAGTGCGCCCCCATTCAGATCGCAAACGCAGTTGTGGAAAAGCTCAACGCTGACGATTACAGCATGATCGAAGCAGTCATGCCCGGTTTTATCAACCTGAAGCTCAGCGGTCACTTCCTGCAGACTTATCTGGAGGAAATGCGCACTGCTCCCGACTTTGGTGTGAACAAGCTGGGCGAGGGCAAGACCATTGTGGTAGACTACGGCGGAGCGAACGTTGCTAAGCCCCTGCACATCGGTCACCTCCGCCCTGCCATCATCGGCGAAGCGTTGAAGCGGCTGCACAAGTTCTTTGGCTTCAACACCATCGGCGACATCCATCTGGGTGACTGGGGTCTGCAGATGGGTCTGATCATCGCGGAGCTGCAGGAACGTCAGCCTGAGCTCCCCTACTTCGATCCCGATTTTACCGGCGAATATCCGACAGAAGCCCCCTTCACGCTGTCGGATCTGGAGGAGATCTATCCCACAGCCTCCTCCAAAAAAACCGACCCCGTTTTTGCCGAAAAGGCACATACCGCAACCTTCCAGCTGCAGCAGGGTCGCCGGGGTTACCGGGCGATCTGGCAGCACATTATGAACATCTCTCTGCCGGATCTGGAGCGGATCTATAATACTTTGAACGTCCATTACGAGAAGTGGTTGGGCGAGAGTGATGCCGATCCTTACATCCCCGGCATGGTTGCCGACCTGAAGGAGCGGGGTTTTGCGGTACTCAGCGAGGGCGCATGGGTCGTGCCCGTTGCGGAGGAGACCGACAAGAAGGAAGTTCCTCCCATGATCTTGGTCAAGTCCGACGGCTCTCCCATCTATGCCACCACCGATCTTGCCACCATCCTGCAGCGTATGCAGGACTGGAATCCCGACAAGATGCTGTATGTCACCGACAAGCGGCAGAATCTGCACTTTGAGCAGGTGTTCCGTGCCGCAAGAAAGTCCGGCATTATCGGCGCGGCCACCGAAATGGAGCATGTGGGGCACGGCACCATGAATGGCGCGGGTGGCAAGCCCTTCAAGACCCGTGACGGCGGCGTTCTGCGTCTGGAGCAGCTGATCGCTGACATGACCGATTTTGTCCGTACCAAGGTCATGGAGAACAAGATCGTCTCCGACGACGAGGTGGAAGAAACCACCGCCAAGATCGCCATGGCTGCGCTGAAGTACGGCGACCTTTCCAACCAGCCCACCAAGGACTACAACTTCGACATGGAGCGTTTTGCCGCCTTTGAGGGCAACACCGGTCCTTATATCCTCTACACCATCGTGCGCATCAAGTCGATCCTGAGCCGCTACGGCGCATGGGAGCAGTTGCCCATTGCTGAGCCTGCGAACCCCCATGCCAAGGATCTGATGATCGCCATCACCAAGTTTGCCCCGGCACTGGAAAGCGCCCTGAAGTCCTCCGCACCCAACCTGATCTGCGCTTACATCTATGAGCTTGCCGGCTGTGTCAACAAGTTCTACCACGAAACCCGCATCTTGAGCGAAGAGGATGAGACCCTGAAGGCAGGCTACATCTCCCTCATCGCCCTTGCAAAGGGCATTCTGGAGACCTCCATCGATCTGCTGGGCTTCTCCGCCCCTGAAAAAATGTAAGAAAAAACTGGCAAGTTCCAACAACTTGCCAGTTTTTTATATTTCGTTTGTTTACTGGTCAGTTTTATGATATAATAGGCTCACAAATCCATATCAGGGAGTTTTTTATATGGCAAAGCTTTTACGGCTTCATGCAAGCATGCACGCACATTCCACCCATTCCGACGGCATTTACACCCCTGAGGAATTGGCAGAGGTTGGCTTTCGGGAGGGCTATAAGGCTCTTGTCCTCACCGACCACGACACCATTTCCGGCACCGGAGAAATGATCGCCGCCTGCCAAAAACGTGATATCGAGTGTATGATGGGCATTGAATTTTCATCGCCTTCCAAGGAATTTCAAACACATTTCCATATAACTGCCTTTCATTTTGACCCCAATCATCCCGACATTAAGGATTACCTTGACAAAATGTCCTATAAAGAAACTGAGGAAACACGCATTTTGTTTGAGCGTGGCAAGGATATCGGCTATATAAAGAACATTTCATGGGATGAGGTGCTTGAATTCAACAAGGGCATCACCTGGCTTTGCAACGAACACGTGTTCAGAGCCATGAAGTCCAAGGGGCTGATCACCGACCTTGCATATCGGGATTTCTTCCTTACCTGCTACGGTGCCCACAGAGGCACAGTCGGTCCTGATGTCGAGTTTTTGGATGTCAACGATATAATCGCTCTGGTTCATTCGGCAGGCGGTATTGCCTGTGTTGCCCATCCGAAGCATCCCTATGGTTCGCTGGAGGCGGCAGAGGGACTTGTAAAGCATGGTATTGACGGCATCGAGGTTTGGCACAGTCTTTTAACGGGTGTTGAACGGAAACGTGCCTTGGAAATCGCAAGAGAATATGATCTGTATGTTTCCGGCGGTGCCGACCACGAGGGTCTTCTTGGCGGTCAGTATAGCCGTTATGCGCAGCCGGAAAAAACGGGATATTATTTCCCGCCTTTGTCTTTGGGTACAACGAAATATTTTTACGAGGAGCTTCGGGATCACAAGAAAAAGCCTGACCGTCAGGCGGTGATGGATGCACTTCTTATGGATGACGAATTGTGGATCACCAACGGTGGCATTCACGATCTGCCGTTGGAATAACACCGAAATGACAACACAAAACTTCAGAAAGGGGTTCGTTATGAAAAAAAGATTTCTGTACTTGTTGCTTCCGATCGTCACGCTTGTTTTGGAAATTCTCCCTTACGGCGCAGTATGCATTTTTGCGACTTCCCCTACGGAAAGGATCAGGCAAACCTTCTCCTATTTTGACCTGCTCCCCTTCGGATATGCAAACTTTGCGCCCTTGCTCACTGCGATCATCACCTGCTTGATCATGATATTGCTGATCGTTTTCTGGATCAAGGGCAGTATTCCAGCGGCAACAGCAGCCAAGCGCGTTTTATATGTTGCGGTTGTCTTGTCCCTTGGACCGTTGGTTTTGGGTGTTGCGTACTTTTCTTTGGTCGCAGGTCTTATCACCCTCTCACTCATTGCCGAATTGCTTTTGCTGCAGTTCAGTATCAGAAAATAAAACACTTTAATCACAAACCGCAGCACCGTATGGTGCTGCGGTCGTTTGTTGATTCAGCGCCGGGGGCAATGCGCTTTGGTATGATTGCCCCCGGCAATCATTTGGATAAAAAATTCGCTGCGCTCTGCAACACACCCACCCTGCGGTACTTTTACAGCAGCTGTGCCGCATCCTCGAGAAGTCCCAGATCCCAGAGCAACCGGCTGGCAATGTACTTGTCGCGGATGTCCTTGGTCATGGTAAAGGTCTTGCGAACCTGCTCCGGCGTCACATCAAAGCTCTCTGCAGAAATCGGCGCACCGATCAGGTTCATCAGCGCCAGCACCTCGTCATAGCGGGGCAGTTTGTTGACGATCTCCATGATCTTATCCCAGTTGGCAAGGATGCGCTCCAAACGGGCAGCATGCTTTCCCCTATTATATTTACCCGCCTTGCGCTCGTCTTCGATCAACGCCTGCGCGCCCGGACCAATGAATGCAGACAGCTGCTCGTTCCATGCATCAAGCTCGAAATTTGCCACATAGGAGCATGCCTTTTCCCGGTCAGGTGTGACAGTACGGATGTAATCGTAGATCTTCAGCGACAGCAGCGTTCCGATGCCGCACTGGATGCCATGCAGGTCAGATTTCGTACCCAGTGCCAGCGCGCGCATATCCCAAATGTGGGAGAAATAATGCTCCATGCCGGAAGCGGGACGGGAAACCCCGGCATATTTCATGGCAATGCCGGTGATGACCATACCCTCCATAACCGCCTTGACTGCGTTTTCATCCCGCTTGGGCAGATCCGCAGCAGCTTCAACCACCCGCTCCAGCGCTGTTTCCACCATGGTATCCACCACGGGGCAGCGGTATTCGTCAACCAACAGTTCGCCGATCCGCCACTCGCAGAGGGCGATGTACTTGGCGATCATATCCCCCACACCCGCCTGCAGCATCTTCATGGGCGCTTTGCACAGAATGTCCAAATCGCCAATGATGGCATAGGCAAAGGTGCTGTCAAGCGATACCTTCCGTCCGTCCAGCTCCATGGAGGAGGTGGGAGAAGCATAGCCGTCCATGGACGGCGCCGTGCCGACGATGAGATAGGGTCTGCCCGTCGCTTTGGCGAGGATCTTGCCGATGTCATTGATGACACCTGATCCGATGCCCACAATGCAGTCGCAGCTGTAGTCGAAATTCATCACCGCGCTGCCGACGGAATGCTCCGTGGGAAGCACGGGAGAATGGGAAAACACATATTTGCCGTAAGAAATACCGGCATTTTTCAGGACAGAGCAAACCTTCTCCCCTGCCGCTGCAAAGGTATCGTGACCTGAGAGCAAAAACGGCTTCCTGCCGCCGATCTCTGCCAGCAGCGCGGGCAGCTTGGCAACGGCATTCTTCTCAATAACGACCTTCTTCGTGCCGCTTTCATGCACCTTGCCGCAGGTGCACTCAAATGCGCCCCGCGCAAGCCAGTCCGTCATGGATAATTTACGATAATCGTTCATTGGCTTCTCCTTCAATGGTTTTCACGAACGTTGTTCTGGGTATTGTAAAGATCCGCATAGATGCCGCCCTTTGCCACAAGCTCCTCATGGCTGCCGCTCTCGGTGATCACGCCGTCGGCGATGGAAATGATGCGGTCTGCCGCACGGATGGTGGAAAGGCGGTGGGCGATGATCAGCGTGGTTCTGCCTGCCGCCAGCGCATCAAAGGCGCGCTGGATCTTGGCTTCCGTCACCGAGTCAAGGGCAGAAGTGGCTTCATCCAGAATGAGGATCGGCGGGTTTTTCAGGAAGATGCGGGCTATGGCAACGCGTTGCTTCTGTCCGCCGGAGAGTAGCGTGCCGCGCTCGCCCACGTAGGTATCAAAACCATTGGGCATGGCGAGAATGTCCTCGTAGATCTCCGCTTTTTTCGCAGCCTCGATCACTTCTTCCATGGTGGCATCAGGCTTGCCGTAGCGGATGTTCTCAAAAATGGTGTCAGCAAACAGAAATACATCCTGCTGAACGATGCCGATGTTGCGGTGGATAGACTTCTGTGTCAGTTTCCGAACGTCCTTGCCGTCAATGCTGATCGCGCCGGAGGACACATCGTAAAAACGGGGGATCAACTGGCACAGCGTACTCTTACCGCCGCCGGACGGACCGACGATCGCCACCGTCTCTCCTGCCTGCACGGAAAGCTTTACGTTGTGCAGCACCGCCAGATCGCCGTCATAGGCAAAGGAAACATCCTGCACCTCGATATTGCCCTTCACCTGCTCCAGTTCGACGGCATCAGGCGCATCCTGAATGGTCGGCTCGGTGCGCATGATCGTCACAAAGCGGTTCAGACCCGCAAAGCCGTTGGCAAAAAGCTCAGAGAAGGTCGCGATCTTGCGCATGGGGTTGACGAAGGTTGCAATATACAGCGAGAAGGTCAGAACATCACGGTAATCCATCCGCTCCCGCATGATCAGGTATCCGCCAAAGCCGATGACCACCACGTTCAGACTGCAGAGGAAGAACTCCATGCAGCTGTGGAAGCGACCCATCGCCTTGTGGAATTCCCGCTTGGAATCACGGAAAATGCCGTTTGCCGCATTGAAACGGGACACTTCCACATCCTCATTGGCAAATGCCTTGGCGGTGCGAATGCCGGAAAGGCTGCTCTCGATCTCCTGATTGATGTGGCCGGTCTTCTCTTTGACCCTTTTTGAGGCAGCAGACATCCGTCTGCGCATGGTCATGATCAGCAGTACAAACAACGGGATCATGATTGCAACCACCACAGCCAGCCGCCATTGGATCGTTCCCATCACGATCAGCGCGCCAACAATGGTCAGCACCGAGGTCAGCAGGTCCTCAGGACCGTGGTGCGCCAGCTCCGTCAGATCAAAAAGATCCGCTGTCAGGCGGCTCATCAGCTGACCGGTGCGGTTTTTGTCATAAAAATCGAAGCTCATGTCCTGCATGTGGCGGAACAGATCCCGGCGGATGTCCGCCTCAACGCGAATACCGAAGGTATGACCGTAATAGGCAACGATATAGTTCAGGAACGCACGCACCAGATACGACACCAGTACCGCTCCCATCATGATGAAGAACGTGCCATACAGCCCCTGCGGCAGCACATCATACAGCGCTGTGCGGGTGATCAGCGGGAATGCGAGGTCGATCGCCGCGATCAAAACTGCGCAGGAAATGTCAATGGCAAACAGCCTCTTGTGATTTTTGAAATAACTCAAAAAGATCAGAATCGGGCTTTTGCGTTTGAAATCCTCTTTCGTCATGTATCTCATCTCCTTTTGTGCCATTATACATGATTCTTTCGAATGTTGCAAGCGCAACGATATTTCTTTTGGACTTTTTGCGGAAATCTGTTATAATGGACAAAAAGGAGGTGCGCCCGTGGAGATTTTGCATACCGATAACCATATCGTCGTCTGTGTCAAGCCCGTGGGGCTGGATTCCGAAGCAGACGTCCCCAGCGTCCTCTGTGAGGCTGTGGGTGGCTCGTTCTTCCCCGTTCACCGTTTGGACAAGAACGTGGGCGGCGTGATGGTCTACGCCCGCACAAAGGCTGCAGCAGCTTCCCTGAGCAAAGCCATTCAGGACGGCACGATGATCAAGGAATATGTGGCGCAGGTCCACGGGATGCCGCCGGAAAGCGGCGATTGGGTGGATCTTCTGTTCAAAGACAGCAGTAAGAACAAGGTTTTCGTCGTGAAGAAAGAGCGCAAGGGCGTGAAAAAAGCGCGGCTGGAATTTCGACGGCTGACGCAGAGCGATCCTGCCCTTGTGCGCATCCGCCTGCATACAGGGCGCAGTCACCAGATCCGCGTCCAGTTTGCAAGCCGTGGCTATCCCCTGCTGGGCGACCATAAATACGGCGCGCGGGACGAATTTACCGCGCCACAACTGTTTTCCTGCAAGCTGACCTTCCCGGTGTTCGGCAAGGAGTACGCCTTTGAAGCACTTCCTGACTGGGCGGCACTGTGAAGTTGCAAAAAACATCGAAATTTTTTCAAAAAACTCTTGACATTGCTCCCGTTTCGAGATATAATGGCAAAGCTGTCAAGCAATTTGCTGCTATAGCTCAGCCGGTAGAGCGCATCCTTGGTAAGGATGAGGTCGCCAGTTCAAATCTGGCTAGCAGCTCCAAAAAATAGCCAACACCAAACGGTGTTGGTCATTTTTTATGCTGCGGCATAGTTGAATAACACAAAATTGGCACACCTATTTTTACAGAAAGAAGGAACAAACAATGAAAAAAGCATTATCCTTAATCTTGGCACTCATCCTGTGTCTGAGCTTGTGTGCCTGCAGCAAAGACAGTTGGCAGGCTGGCGACCCCGCAAGTAATTGCAATCACAATTATCAAATCACAGAAAACGTTGCATCCACTTGTATCGCCAATGGTTACATCCTCTATACATGCTCATTGTGTCAGCATACCTACCGGTTGGAACAGCCCGCCATTGAACACATCTATAAGGAGGCCACCTGTACCAGTCCCAAAACCTGCAGCACTTGCGGTGCCACCTTCGGCGAGCCGGCAGAGCATCGTTTTGCCAACGCTACCTGTACCTCTCCTCAGACCTGCACAGTCTGTGGCATCGCCACAGGTGAACCCACCGGGCACACCTTTGCCAAAGCCACCTGCACTACTCCCATGACCTGCACCACCTGTGGCGTGACCAACGGCAGTGCTCCCGGGCATAACTATACCGATGCCACCTGCTCCGCCCCAATGACCTGCACCGTTTGCGGTGCAACCTCTGGAGATACAGGCTCCCATGTGGACAACGGTCAAGCACAATGCCAATACTGCGGCGAGGATATGCTTCTGGATATTCTTCTAAAGACAGTCACCGCCAAGTTGATCGTTTCCCACATTGGCGCGATGAACTGCCAATTCTCCATGCAGATTTCCAATCACTCCGGCTATGATATTTCCTTCACAGATATCGGCACTGGCAACGGAGAGCTGTGCTGGAACAAGAGCAACGACGGAGACATCCTCCAATCCGGCCGCAAGGTTACCGTTACATACTACCGCGCCTACGGCTCTGACCGTTATAACGACAGATACTACGATATGTATATGGATCAAAACTCCACCGCGTATGTCCCCGTCAACGTCAATGGCAGAAGAGTTTACATCAAGGCCAATATCAACGGCGATATTTG
Organism: Faecousia sp.; assembly: GCA_045580465.1. Taxonomy (GTDB): domain Bacteria; phylum Bacillota; class Clostridia; order Oscillospirales; family Oscillospiraceae; genus Faecousia. The sequence continues at coordinate 3,204 of JAZNNV010000037.1, read as the reverse complement.
GATCGGCTATACTCGCGGCGATATTGGCGAAGTAGATTGATACAGCATCAGGGAGCCACGTTTGTGGCTCCCTGTTTCTTATCAACTTGCACAAATATCAGTATTTATGTATCGGTATAATTGTATCGATTATGTATTGCATTACAGGCGCATTTCCGCTATAATATTATCACGAAACGATAAGGAGTGATACTATGAACGTTGCTTTTTTTGATGCCAAGCCCTACGACAAGGTCGGCTTTGACCGCTACACCGAAGGCACAGACATCTCCATCAAATACTTTGAGACCCATCTGAACGAGGACACCGTTTCCCTTGCCAAGGGCTACGATTGCGTCTGCGTTTTTGTCAACGACATCGTCAACAAAGCAGTCGTCGACAAGCTCTACGAGCAGGGCGTGAAAATGATCGCTCTGCGCTGCGCCGGCTTCAACAATGTGGACACCCGCGCCTGCTTCGGCAAGATCCACGTCTTCCGCGTGCCTGCCTACTCTCCCTACGCGGTGGCAGAGCATGCCATGGCGTTGCTGCTGAGCCTGAACCGCCACATTCCCAGAGCCTATACCCGCACGAGAGATTTCAACTTCACCCTCTCCGGCCTGACCGGCTTTGACCTGCACGGCAAGACCGTCGGTGTTATCGGCACGGGCAAGATCGGCAAGATCTTCTCCGACATCTGCAAGGGCTTCGGCATGAAGGTTCTCGCCTACGACAAGTTCCCCAACCCCAATCTGGGATTGGAGTATGTTGATCTGCCGGAGCTGTTCGCCCAGTCCGACGTGATCTCTCTGCACTGCCCCCTGAACGAGGACACCCACCACATGATCAACGCAGACAGCATCGCCCAGCTCAAGCCCGGCACGATCATCATCAACACCTCCCGCGGCGGTCTGATCGATACGGAAGCATTGATCGACGGTATCAAGAGCGGTCAGGTCTATGGTGCCGGTCTGGATGTTTACGAGGAAGAGGGCGACCTTTTCTACGAGGACTTCTCCGGCCATGTGATTCAGGACGACACGCTGGTTCGCCTGATCGCGATGCCCAACGTGATCGTCACCTCTCATCAGGCATACCTGACCCGGGAGGCGCTGGACAACATTGCAAACACGACTGTCCACAATATTCAAAATTTCTTCGCCGGCGGTCTGAATCCCGAAACAGAGGTCTGCTACCACTGCGCCCGGAAGGAAGCCTGCCGCAAGGAGCGCCACAAAAAGTGCTTCTGATCCCCTGCCCCAAACATCCCGCATTCCGATAGAATGTGGGATGTTTTTTATAACCGAAAACTGCACATTTGCAAGTGAAAGATGCACGTTTCGGGGTTGAATTGACTTTATCATTATGCTATAATGCCCGTAAGAATGGGCTTATTATTCATACCATAACAAAAGGGAAAGAAGGTTTACGGGCTATGCGAACAAAAATCACCAATGCAATCCTTGTTGACGATGTTTTGGACTCCAAAAGCAACCTCTATTTTGAAGACGACAGGATCGTTGCCGTCACCCCGGAGGATCTCCCCTGCGATCAAGTGATCGATGCTGCGGGACTGTACGTCTGCCCCGGCTTCATCGACATTCACACCCACGGCGCAGGTGACCACGACTTTGGCGACGGCACTGCCGACGACATCCGCAAAGCCGCCTATGCCCATGCCAAGCATGGCACCACTGCCATCTATCCCACCTGCACCACCACCTCGACGGAAGGCATCCTGCAGTTCATTCTGAACGTCAAGGACGTCATGAAGGAAAACAGACCCGGCATGCCCTACGTTGCCGGCTCTCATCTGGAAGGACCTTACTTCTGCCAAGGCATGCGCGGCGCACAGAATCCCGCTTACATAAAAGCTCCCGTTTCTGAGGAATACCGCCGCTTTATTGAAGCAGGTGAAGGCACAGTCCGCCGCATCAGCTTTGCCCCGGAACTGGAGGGCAGCTTGGAGCTGTGCGAGTATCTGGTGGAAAACGGCGTTGTTGCCGCATTTGGTCACACCGAAGCAATTTACGAGGAGCTGCTTCCCGTCATTCGCAAGGGCTGCAAATTGGCGACCCATCTGTATTCCGGCATGAATCTGGTCACCCGCAGAGGTCCGTACAGAAAGCTGGGTGCAGTTGAAACCGCATTTCTCGAAGATGATGTGACCGTCGAGATCATCGCCGACGGCGTGCATTTGCCCAAGGAGCTGCTGCAGCTAATTTACAAGTTCAAGGGTCCTGACAAGATCTGCCTGATCACCGACTCCATGCGTGGCGCGGGAATGCCCGAGGGTCCTGCCCTCTTAGGTCCGAAGGCAGATAATTTCCAGTGCATCATCAAAGACGGCGTTGCCATGCTTCCCGACATGACCGCATTCGCAGGCTCTGTCGCCACCGCTGACCGTCTGATCCGGGTCATGCACAAGGAGGTCGGCGTTCCCCTGACCGATTGCATCAAAATGATGTGTCAGCTCCCCGCCAAGACCATGGGGCTGCATGACCGCGGCAAGCTGGAAGCCGGCTTTGTTGCCGATCTCGTTTTCTTCGACGAAGACATCAACATCAAAAAAGTAATCCTGCAGGGTCAAGAACTGCAGGCACAATAAATACAACTGGAGGAACATATTATGGAAATCAGAATTTGCACCGATCGCGTTGCTCTTGGCAAGAGCGCTGCCGCATACACTGCGCAGGTCATCAAAAACTGCATTGCTAAAAAAGGCTACGCAAGAATCGCACTGTCCACCGGCGCATCCCAGTTCGATACCATCAGCGCTTTGACTCAGGAGTCTGGCATCAAGTGGGACTGTGTTGAAATGTTCCATTTGGATGAGTATGTCGGTCTGCCCATCACCCACGTCGCCAGCTTCCGCAAGTACCTGCAGGAACGCTTTGTGGACAAGGTCGGTCCTCTGAAGGCTGTTCACTTTGTGGATGGCACTGCAGAAGGCATCGCAAAGCTTACTGAAGAGATCCGCAAGGAACCCATTGACATTGGTTTGATCGGCATCGGCGAAAACGGTCACATTGCCTTCAACGATCCTCCCGCAAACTTCGACACAAAGGAAGCCTACATGATCGTCAATCTGGATGACCGCTGCAAGCAGCAGCAGATGGGCGAAGGCTGGTTCGCCACCATCGACGATGTGCCCAAGCAGGCTGTGTCCATGACCGCTTACCAGATCATGCTCTGCAAGGAGATCGTCTCCTGCGTTCCCTATGC
>JAZNNV010000036.1:0-2230 GCA_045580465.1 Faecousia sp. | reverse complement strand
ACGGCGGGAGGTGGAACGGGCAGCTCTTGCCTCACCGGTGGAGAAGGAGGGGAAATTGTAGTGATGGATATAACGCTTGGTGTCTTCCGCATAGATGGTATCCAGCTTCTGAGCAGCGGACAGGGTGTTCAGGGTGCAGATGCTCAGCACCTGGGTCTGACCACGGGTGAACAGACCGGAGCCGTGAACTCTGGGCAGCACACCGACCTCGGCAGCCAGGGCGCGGATGTCGTCCATGCCACGGCCGTCCACACGCTTGCCGGCCAGCAGCCACTTCTTGACGACCTTCTTCTGCATCTTGTACAGGCAGACCTCGATATGAGTCTCGAAGTCCTCGTATTTTTCACCAAACTTCTCCTGGAAGTCCAGGCGGGCAGCAGTCAGGCGCTCCTCGCGGACATTCTTGTCGTCGGTGTCCAGAGCGTACTCGATTCTCTCCAGACCATACTCCATCAGATCATCCAGCAGGTCGTGGTTGACAGCAGCCTTCTCAAAGGTGAACTTGGGCTTGCCGATCTCTGCCACAATACCGTTGATGAACTTGACGATCTCCATATTGGTCTCGTGAGCTACGCGGATAGCCTCCAAAACCACAGCTTCGGGAGCTTCGTTGGCCTCAGTTTCAATCATAACTACCTTTTCGAAGGTAGAAGCGATGCAGACAAAGCAGTCAGCAGCCTCACGCTCATCTGCGGAGGGGTTGACCACATAGCGGTCGCCCACATGGGCAACATTGGTGGTAGCAACAGGTCCGTTCCAGGGCACATCGGAAGATGCGATGGCAATGGAAGCACCCAAGGATGCAACAACTTCAACAGGGTTCTCATCGTCGTTGGCCAGCACGGTGCAGGTCACAACGGTGTCGTTGCGCAGCTCCTCGTCAAACAGAGGACGCATAGGACGGTCGATGATACGGCTGTTCAAAATGCCGCGCTCGGAGGGCTTGCCCTCACGGCGGTTGAAGGAGCCGGGAATGCGGCCCACGGCATACATTCTCTCCTCAAACTCGATGGTCAGAGGGAAGTAGTCAATGCCGGCCTTGGGAATGGGGTTGCAGGTGCAGGTAGTCAGCACCACGGTATCACCGTAGCGGCAGATGCACTCTGCATTGGCAAGCTCAGCTACCTTACCGGTTTCCACGGTAAAGGGACGGCCGCCGATTTCCATCTCGTAAACATGATGGTTGGGATACTGCTTGCGAGTAATCATTTGTGTTTCCTCCTTAATTATTTCTGTGTTTCGGGAGGTTTAGCACTTGAAACTGACCCCGAGCTTTTTCGCACAATCTGTTTGTCATTCCGAGCCAGTGCTTGCACTGGCGTGTGAATCTCAAAGTCCGGCTTATTCCTTGAGATTGCCACGGCACTTGCGTGCCTCGCAATGACACAATACGGTGCATTGCAGGTTGGCGGAATCACTTTCAACTGCTAAAGCATCTCCCGATGGATTTCCATTAAGCTTTACAGCGGGAAATTTTGACTCAGATCCTGTGCTAAAAGCCGACAGTCTACTTTGTGTATTCCGAGGCTTTTATCAGCGGGAGCCGGGACAAAAGGTCCGCTGTAAAAAAGGGCGACGTGCTTGTGCCGTCGCCCTTTTCAAAGTCTTACTTACGGATGCCCAGCTTGGCGATGATAGCACGATAACGGTTGATGTCCTTTCTGGCCAGGTAGTCCAGCAGGTTACGGCGCTTACCAACCATCATCAGCAGGCCACGACGGGAATGGTTGTCGTGCTTGTGAACGCGCAGGTGATCGGTCAGCTCGTTAATGCGGGCGGTCAGAATGGCGATCTGAACCTCGGGGGAACCGGTATCGCCTTCGTGGGTTGCGTTTTCCAGGATGACCTGGGTCTTTTTCTCTTTGAGAATCATTGTGTTTTCCACCTTTCAAATAATTTGCCGCAAGCTAAGTAAAGGGGTAGTGGAATCCGTTTTTCGGCTTCTCCCTGAACTGAGCAAAGGGCATAATGATGTACCGGCCATAGCCAGCCCGACTATCATAACACAAGTATTTCCAAAAGTAAAGCAAAATTTTCATTCCCACATAAAATTGGAATATTATTTACTAAAGGAAATGATTGTTTAGCATGCTAACGCAAGCTAAACAATCAAATGCATAATTCAGAATGCATAATGCAAAATTATGGTATTTTCTCCGTAAATCATTTGAAATAGTCGCCTTCGGCGACACATTCATTCTGCATTTTGCATTTTACATTTTGCATTGAA
>JAZNNV010000035.1:0-6780 GCA_045580465.1 Faecousia sp. | reverse complement strand
AGCGCAAATGCTCCCACAAACGCAGGCGAGTATAGGCTGACTGTCACCTTTAAGGGAACAGCAACCCATAACGGTACTACTGCAAGCGATACCTTCACCATTGCAAAGGCAACGCCCGCTGTGATTGCGCCCACCGGTTTGAAAGCTACCTATGGCGACACGTTGGCAGGCGTACAGCTTCCCACGGGTTGGACATGGAAGGATGCGGGCACTACCGAGGTCGGCAATGCAGGCGAAAACTCCTTCACCGTGATCTACACCAAGGATGACAGCGGAAACTACAACACCGTTGAAAAGACTGTGACGATCACCGTAGCACCCAAGGTGGTTACTGCAACCGTTACCGTTGCTGGTGAAAACTTCATCTTCAACGGAAGCGAGCAGAAGCCCGGTGTGACCGTTAAGGACGGCGAGAACACCATTCCCGAAAGCGAATACACTGTTACTTACGCCAATAACACCAATGCAGGTACTGCCACCGTTACCATCACCGATAAGGACGGCGGAAACTACACCGTAACCGGCGAAACCACCTTTGCAATCGCTAAGAAGGCATCCTCCGCACTCTCCGGCGTGGAACGTGAGTTCATGCGTACCATTGCCACCACCGGCAACAAGATCGACGTGGAAGCAATGCTGCCCGACGATCACGGCACGATGACCTACACGATCACCAGCAATGGTTATACCGTTCTGGAGAATGTAGCCGTTGATGCAAACGGTAAGCTGGTATTCGATACCAAGACCTCCGCTGCTGCGACTTCTGACACGATCACCGTCAAGGTGGAAATGCAGAACTATACCGATGTTACTCTGACCGTCAGCGTTATCCTCAATGATAAGGCTCCACAGGAGATCACCGGCGTAACTGCCCAAACAGGTCTGATCTACAACGGCGAAGCTCAGAAGGGCTACACCGGTACTCCCGCAAGCGATTACACAGGTGCTTACGAGATCACTTATACTGGGCGCAGCAACACCTACAACAGCTCTGCTGCTCCTGTGGGTGCCGGTGATTACACTGTGACCTTCAAGATTCCCGACAGCGATCTGTACTACTCCGGCAATATCAGCATTAACTTCACCATTGGCAAGGCTCAGGCAACCGTTACTGCGGACGATAAGGAAGCATACATCGGAAGCCGTATGCCCGAACTGACCTACAAGGTTAGCGGACTGATCGGCAACGATACGATCAGCGTCGAGCTGAGCTGTGACGCCAATATGTACCGCGCAGGGGATACTCCCATTGTCGTGACTGCAACTGATCCTAACGGCAATTATGAGATCACCACTGTAAACGGTACGCTGACTGTAGAATACTTCCCCTATATTCCTCCGATTATCACACCTACCTATCCTCCCGTTGTGGATGGCGGCGATAACGGTGATGTGGTCGTATCTCCCATGAAGCCTGAAAAGGGCGACACTGTGACCATCATCCCCAATCCCGACAGTGGATATGAAGTAGATGAAATCATTGTCACCGACAAGAACGGCAATCCTGTAACTGTTGTTAACAACGGCGGCGGTACTTACAGCTTCAAACAGCCCAGCGGCAAGGTCAACATCGAAGTGACCTTCAAGGAAATCGTCAAGGTATGCCCCGGCGACAAGACCTACCCGATGTACGGCTACACCGATCTTGATATGACCGCATGGTATCACGATGGTGTACACTTCTGCATCGAAAACAAGCTGATGAATGGCACAAGCACCACCACATTTGCTCCCGGTGCGACCACCAGCCGCGCTATGATCGTCACGATCCTGTGGCGTCTGGCAGGCAGTCCTGTTGTAAACTATGCAATGGACTTCGAGGATGTGGCTGCTGACACATGGTACACCGAAGCGATCCGTTGGGCAGCTTCCGAAGGTATTGTCAACGGTTACAGCGATACCGCATTTGGCCCGAATGATAACATCACCCGTGAGCAGCTTGCCACTATCCTGTACCGCTACGAGCAGAAGAACGGCGGCGGTTTCAAGGGTATGTGGATGATCCGTATGGATTATGTTGATCTTGCAGATGTGTCCGATTGGGCATACGAAGCAATGTGCTGGATGAACATGAACGGCATCGTAAATGGCAGACCCGGAAAGATTCTCGATCCCAAGGGCAATGCAACCCGCGCAGAAGCCGCAACCATGCTGTATCGGTATTGTGACAGTATCGGCAAGGACGATGAAAACTAAATAAGATCAAAAACGGTCAGGTGAGAAAACCTGACCGTTTTTCTTTCATATAAAAATCACATTTGTTTATTGCAAGACCTCCGTTAAGTGGAAAACAAGAGAAGCAATTATGCTTCTTTACGTTCAAGTACAGGCATATCATGGTGGATATACTCAAGAGCAAAAGCGGGATCAGCCATCCACTTACGCAGATCATCCTTGTCAAGCAGCAGCGGCATCCGATGGTGAACGTCTGCAACGGAGGCATTTGCTGCGGTTGTCAGGATTACATACTTTACAGTATCCTGGTAGACTTTATATAATCCGGCAAGATACAGAATACTCTGCTCGGATTTTCGGAACAAATACTTGGTTTTCTGTTTGTCCCATTCAAAATAGCCGGTCGTGGGCACAATACATCTTCCGTAACGGAAGGCGTCTGCAAAAGTGGGCTTTTGGTACGCCGTTTCAGCACGTGCATTGATCAGCAGGTCATTGCCTTTGAAACCGGGATAGCCCCAGTAACCCGGAACCGGACGGAGAGCGGTTTTATCTTGAATGATGATTGGGGCTGTGTTGGTAGGGAAGATCTCTCCGGTCTTGAATGCGGTATTTGGATACGCTTTCTTTGCCAAGGTATATATTGTTTTCAGTTCATCGCTTTCATCGATATATCCGGTATAGCGACCGCACATGGTAACACTCTCCTTACTTGAGGAACGTTGAATTGTGATCCTGCCTGCGCAGGCGGTAACCGTCCTGAATCAAGCTATCCACCTTTAACGCAACAAGATTCACGTCGCTTCTTGTGGCTGTGGCGATCTGTACCGCATCATATCCTCGGTCGATCATATCGAGTACTTCATCATCATCGAGCAGCAGGGCAGCGGCAAAAATGTTTGCCTCATACTCCAAGCGATTCGACATTTCATACAGCATAAACTCCTGCATAACCGTATCCTTTGCATATTCGCGGTGAATCTGATCGTGGCCTAATTCATGCGCACAGACAATACGGTTCATAGAAGCTTTATTGCTGTTATTGAGTACAATAACCCGCTGACGGTTTACGATGGTGTACATACCCTTTAACTGATGCAGGAGATCGGTATATTTGATGCGGATGCCAAGTGATTCGGCGATACGGAATGGATCACGGGTACCGTACTTGCGGTATAGACACCGGGCTTGCTTTATAATGTGTTCATTACATCCCATGGTTATTCCTTCATTTTGGGTACGGTTTTCATCTTGTACGGCGTTGGCTCAAAGGATTTGTTTGCATCCTTCTTCGTTTCCCAATATACTTCGTTGAGAACAGCCATAATGCCGTCTTTTTCTTCCTGATCCAAAACAGGAGCGCCGGATCCACCGGCGAATAAAGCGGCAACCCCATTTACCAGTTTTTCAATCTCACGTGCAGCTTTCACTCCGCCTTTTTCATAAGCGTCGATCACATACTGTTCAGCTTCACTGAGAAGTGCTTCCGTGGTGGTGTTCAGTACATTGGCAACACGGCGAACATACTCCAGGTTTTTGGGATTCTTTTCCCCGGATTCCCACCCTTGTATTGCCCTCTTGGATACTCCGGAAAGGTCAGCCAGCTTCTGCTGTGATAAGCCGGCTTTTTCGCGGGCAGATTTAAGATTCTCCGAAAATGACATAATATACTCCTTCAATGACGCACGAATGTGCACCAAAAGTATTGACAAAGCGCATGATGGCGTGTATAATATAAATAAAGCGCATTATCGTGCGTTTATAGTGCGATAAAAGCGCAAGATGGTACACCAACATTATATCAGAGAATGTTGGATTTGTCAAGAAGAGGGTGGGATATATTTATGGAGGAAAGAACAATATTGCATTCGGACCTGAACAATTTTTATGCGTCCGTTGAATGTATGCTGGAACCGTCTCTTCGTGATAAACCTGTGGCTGTATGCGGAAGGGTCGAAGAGCGTCATGGCATCGTCCTTGCAAAGAATTATGCGGCAAAGGCGTTTGGAGTAAAGACGGGTGAGAGCATCTATGAAGCGAAAGGGAAATGTCCGAAGCTCATCACAGTGGATCCGCATTATAAGGAGTACATGAAGTATTCAAGACTTGTGCGGCAGATATACTATGACTATTCCGATCAGGTTGAAGCATACGGTATGGATGAAAACTGGATTGATGTTACCGGATCATCTGTATTTGGTACCGGTGAGCAGATTGCCAATGAAATCAGAGAACGGGTGAAATTTGAATTGGGTCTTACCGTATCGGTAGGTGTTTCGTTCAATAAGATCTTTGCAAAATTGGGTTCTGACATGAAAAAGCCGGATGCAGTGACCTGCATAACCAAAGAGAACTTTCGGGATAAGATATGGGGACTTCCGGCATCGGATATGCTTGGCGTAGGGCACGCAACCAGCAAGGTTCTTCATCGGTTCGGTGTGGATACAATCGGCGCGTTGGCAAAGTGTCCTGATTCGCTTCTGACTTACAAATTCGGTATAAACGGGCTGCGGATGAAACAGTTTGCCAACGGTGAGGATCATTCCCGAGTCATGGAGCGGGAATTCCATGCGCCGATCAAATCGGTAGGAAACGGAATCACCTTTCTGTCGGATCTGCAGAATAATGAAGAAGTATGGCCCATGATTCTGGCATTATCGGATGAAGTCGCCCGCAGACTCAGGGACGCACACAAGAAGGCTACCGGTGTTTCCATAACGGTGAAGTGTAATGATTTGTCATGGAAGGAATGGCAAACAAAGCTGAGTCACCCGACCAGTAACGCAAAGGAGATTGCTGACCGTGCTTATTCGCACTTTGTGAAGAACTATCCATGGGTAAAACCAATTCGAGCGATGACCGTGCGTGCAATACGACTTCAGGAAGAGAATGTCAGTGAGCAGTTGTCCATTTTTCATAGCTATGAGCAGATCGAACGAACGGAGAAAGTGGATCGCGTGGTAGATGAAATACGGGACAGATTCGGGTGGAAAGCGATTACCAGTGCGGCAACGTTGAAGCTGGATAAGATGCCGCACACCGATGATGAAATAGAACTGACAATGCCGACAGGAATGTTAACGCTGTCATAGGGGGAGAAACGATGGCAAAAAAGGTTTACGTCAAGGTCAATGCAGACTTTGCGACAGACGGTTCACTGCGCCCGCGGTGGATTACTTGGACAGATGGTCATAAATATGAGATAACACGGGTTGTGCAGTGCATCCGCGCAGCTTCCACGAAAGTTGGCGGCTGCGGTATCCGATATACTGTGGTGATAGAAGGAAGAGAACGCTACCTGTTCCGGGATGAAGATAAGTGGTTTGTGGAAGCGAAAGATTAGACGCATCAAAAAAGGATGTCACAGTGCAAACTGTGGCATCCTTTTTGTCGTTAAGCAGCGAGTTTTTTTACAGCCTCATCAAAGGGAACAATCGGAATGATTTTGGATGAAGCAGGATCAAATTGAATTTCATTGCCGGAAGCATCGCAGGCATAGGAATTGAGTGATTCAACAGCCCCCTGCAATTCCTTGGAGTAATAGTAGATGTTGTTGTTCCTGTCTATTACATAGGAGGAAGTAGCAGTCATTTCGCATTCATTGATGTAGAGCCTGGCTTTCTTGGGTAAAGGCATTAACGCCTTTCTATCCTTTGTATCCTCCTCCAGATCAAAGATGCTGCATTGTCCGGACGGTTTTGTGTTTACCTGCCAGTCAACGTACTTGAACGGACCGTACTCGGCATTTACCATATCCACAACACGCTTGATATTGTACTGAACAGCCTTCATATCAATGATTTCATGGGTACGGTGTGCATTGTAATAACCGGTGCTGATATTGACAGCAGCGATACCGTAATGCGGGGCAATGACGGAAATATCACTGAATGTCCCCTGTTTCTTTTCGAAACCAAATTCATCCACGAAAGTAGTGAATTCCGGGTTGTTGCAGTGATAATAGACGGCATCATTGTGTCCTTGACGGTCCAGTTCAATGATGTAATAGACTGGCAGAGGCATGTTGCTTTTCACGAACTTTTTTGCGCCAATGCCGCCGATCTCTTCATCTTCGCAGAAAAGAACGTGGCAGTTTGCCTGCTTGATGATCTCAAGGATCATATACACGCCGGCACGATCATCACCGCCAATTCCTTGCGGAGACATCAACACTCGGTTGTCTTTAGAATAACAGATGATGCTTGGTGCTTTTTCGTGTACCGTATCCAGATGAGCAACAAGAAGAACAGGAACAGTACCGGGAGCATACAGGAAACCGTCTTTCGATGTTACAGTGTAACCTGCACTCTGCAGCTCTTTTTGCAGAGCTTCCTTGAGTTCCGCCTGGGGAAGTTTCAGAATCATTTCAAAATCCATCATGCGGGAACCTCACTTTCTTCAGGCTTCAGGGATGTATGGGGGCAGAGAATAATACTCTTCATTGCGCTGCAGATATGCTGTACACGGCAGGCTGAGCATATGCTCTGTGCCGCTGCGTGACAGCTCACACATACGGCGATCAGTTCGCCCCGTTTATTGATAACAGGATACATGGTACCATGCGTCTGCGTACCACAAGCCGCACAAATGTGTGCACAGGACTTG
>JAZNNV010000034.1:0-3992 GCA_045580465.1 Faecousia sp. | reverse complement strand
GACATGGCTACGATCCGACTTGTACTGATCCGGGAATTCCTCCGCCACCCGATCCAGCACCTGCGGGAAAGTCAGGTTGATCAGCTCATCCTTCTTCCAGATGTACTGCCCGGTGCCGTCGTGGTTGAAATAGAGGGATTTCTTCATACCACGAGTGGAATGGAAGCGGCTCATGTAGTTGACAAAGTACGGAAAAATGACCTCCGGGTCCTGCAGATCTTCCAGCCATTCCGGCTTCCACTCCAGAGAGATAAAGCCGTCGTAATTGACAGAGGAGAGCGCACGCATCACATCGGCAATGGGCATCGTACCCTCCCCGATCAGCTGATAGACACCTCCGTCATCCGAATCACGCAGATGCACGTGGCAAACATAGGCACCAAGATTTTTGATCGTGGTGTCGCAGCTTTCGGAGAAGTCGCGATAAGGATGATGCACATCCCACAAAACGCCCAAATAGTCGCTTGCAAAGCCATCCATCATTTCACGCAGACGCTTGGTATCGGCATAAATGCCGCTGGTTTTGATCAGAAGTCCAACACCGAGCGCCTCTGCTTTTTCAAGCAGGACGGACACCCGTTCAACAACAATCTCCTCCCGATCCTGCAGCACGCAGGCGACCACATAAGGAACCTGTGCATTGTGGGCAACCTCCATCAGTGCGGAAAGGGTATCCACAGCCGCGTCATCGCTGGACAGATCGCAGGGCGTGTCGAAGCAAGGGATCTGCAGCTTTTTATCCTTTAACTGACGGGCTGTTGCAGCCGTCTGATACTTGTGGAACGGACCGCTTTTGTCGATAAAATCGGTCAGCTTGGGCAGATTGTAGACCTCAATGCCCGAAAAACCCATATTCAAAGCGGTCTGCATCATCTCTTCCCAACTCAGGTTGGGCCAACCGCGGGTGGAAAATGACAGCTTCATACCGTCTCCTCCTCGTATGCGATCTTGTTCAAGGCGCTCAGGTACGCGTGGATACTTGCACCAACGATGTCGGTGGAAATACCTCTGCCGGAGAAGACCTTGCCGCCGGCACGGAGCTTGACCACCGTCTGACCCATCGCCTCACGGCCCTCGGTGACCGCCTGGATCTGGAAATCGTCCAGCTCATAATGCTGACCTGTGATCTGCTCGATGGCAAGGAATGCCGCGTCGATGGGACCGTCGCCAAGATACACGCCCTCCAGTGCAGTGCCGTTCTTCAGCAGTTTCATATGCGCCGTTGCGGAAACTGTATTGCCGGAAGTGATCACATAAGACTCCAGCACATAGGTCGGCGGCACCTGCATGGCAGCGGACGCAACGATGGCATCCAGCTCGCGGATATTGACCTGCGTCTTCTTTGCCGCAATGCGGCTGAACGCTTCGTATACCTTCAAAACCTCGTCTTCCGACAGATCATAACCAAGGCGCTCAACAGCCACACGGACAGCCTGCACATCGTCGTGGGCGGTCAGATAAATGCCGGACTCCTCCTGCACGCCGGTGTCGAAGGGAGAGGTCTTGCTTCTGTCGGTGCTGCACATGCGGTTGATCTGCTCGGAAATGCGGCTGAGCTGGGTCACGCGGATGCCGGTCTGCGCACCGAAGCTGTCGCCCTTTGCGGCAATGATCCGGGCAACGTTACCAAGGTCAGCGCTGTCAATGGGATAGGCAGCCGCCTTGACCTCCCCTGCTCCACATGCCACGGCGGCGATGACGCAGCTGTCAGCCATCTCCAGCGTATTGGCACAGCCGATGCCGAGGGTGACCTCCTTAAGGGCAGGGATCATTTGATACAAGTCTGCAACAAACGCAGAAAACTCATTGGGAAGCATCGTGCCGGCGGAGTCCATGACCGTCACGGTCTTTGCACCGGCTTCGATCGCCGCGCCGATCACCTGACAGAGAAATTCCGGCTCGCTGCGGGTCGCATCCTGCGCGATAAACTCTGTATCGGTCAATGCGGCACATGCTTTGACTGTGTCCGCAATGGCTTTGAGCATGGCATCAGGCTTCTTGTGGTACAGATACTCCATCTGTACAGAGCTGACCGGCGCACAGACCTGCAGGCGGGGCTTCTTTGCCTGCTGCAACGCAGCCCAAGTGGCGGCAATGCTCTCCTCACTCAGTTCAACAGGAGCGGCAACGACGCTGTCCGTCACCGCCAAGGCGATGGATTTGATGCGAAGGGCATCGGAACGGGAACCGCTCAAGCCCTCCACCTCGATCACCGACACACCCAGCTTGTCAAGCAGCTTGGAAAGCTCGATCTTTTCCTTAAAGGTCAGGGAAAAGCCCTCTGCCACCTGTTTCATTGTAATGTCGCTGACTTTCAGCATGTCAAACACTCCTTTCAAACAAAAAGCCCTGAGGCAAGCTGCCTCAGGGACGAATTTCTATCCGTGGTACCACCCTGATTATCCCCCTGACGGGAGATCTCTTCACGCTCCAACAAGCGCTATCCTTTAACGCAGGAATACGGATCCCATTACTAAGCAGCCGTTCACAGGATCGACTCCGGAACCAGATCGTCCAGCCCTTCCGCACCGGCTCACACCAACCGCCGGCTCTCTGAAGCGTCCCGGAAAGGACGAGATTTCCATCAAAGTCTTTCAAAATGTATATGTGACATTATAATCACATATTTACCCCCTTGTCAACTGTTATATTGAACAATTTTCGCCGTTATTCCGTTTTTTGTTTTGGATAGAAAAACATTTGACTTCTCCGCAAATACATGTTATACTGTTTGCAACATAGAAAAAGGCTTTGACGAAGACGGTTGGAGCAGGAGATTTGCAGAGAGTCGGTGGTTGGTGAAAACCGGCAATTTTCGTTCCGCATACCTATCACTTCCGAGCCGGAGGACCGAAAAGTGTCATGAGTAGGCTTCTCCCGTCTGCCCGCGTTAAGGGATAGGACTTGTTGGAGTCTGAAGGGGCAGCGATCGCTGCAATTTGAGTGGTACCGCGGGTATGTTTTTGCTCGTCTCAAGCTTTGGCTTGAGGCGTTTTTTATTTACAGAAAGGAAGGAAAAGTGATGAGTAATCAAAACACAGTCAGCAATCAGTTAATGGATGTGGCGGCACGAATTCGCGAAATGCGCGCGATCGTGGGTTACAGCATACAGGAAATGGCTGAAAAGACTGAGATTTCTCAGGATCTGTATATGGAATACGAAGCAGGCGCTGCAGATCTGCCCTTTTCCTTTATGCACAAATGCGCCAAGATCTTCGGTCTGGAGCTGACAGAACTGCTGGAAGGTCACACCGCCAAGCTCTCTGCTTATACTGTCACACGCCGGGGCAAGGGTATGGTCACCGCCAGTGAGGACGGCATCACCATTCAGGACATGGCCGCCATGTTCCGCCGCAAGCTGGCGACCCCCTACTGGGTCACCTACGAATACTCCGAGGAGCTGCAGAATAAGCCCATCCATACCTCCACCCATGACGGTCAGGAATTTGACCTTGTCATCCGTGGCTCCATGCGTATCCGCATCGGCGAACACGAGGAAGTCCTGCGAGAGGGCGACAGCATCTTCTACCAATCCTCCACGCCCCATGGCATGATCGCCATTGACGGAGGCGACTGTGTCTTCCTGTCCATGATCATGGCAGGTGACAAAACCGACACCGCCCTCCATCACCCCACCGCAAAAACCAAGCGCGTGCAGGATGAAAAGCTGCTGTGCAACGAGTTCGTTTGGGGCAGCGAGGATGAAAACGGCGTCATGACGGGCATCAATTTTGCCAACACTGAGCGTTACAACTTCGCCTTTGATACCGTCGATGCCATCGCCCGCAAGGATCCTGACAAGCTGGCGATGATCCACATTGCTGACGACATGACCGAGCGCCGTTTCACCTTCAAGGACATGAAGGACGCTTCCAGTCAGAGCGCAAACTACTTCAAGTCCCTCGGCATCAAGCGGGGCGATCGGGTGATGCTGGTGCTGAAGCGCCACTATCAGTTCTGGTATGCGATCCTCGGTCTGCACAAGCTGGGTG
>JAZNNV010000033.1:0-5876 GCA_045580465.1 Faecousia sp. | reverse complement strand
AAGACCTGGGGCAACGCCCTGTACGCCACCTTCGACCAGAAGGTGGAGGAGCATCTGATCCAGCCTACCTTCATCACCATGTACCCCGTGGAGGTTTCTCCTCTGACCAAGCGCAGCCCCCAAGATCCCCGGCTTACTGAGCGCTTTGAAGCATTCATCTGCCGCAGCGAAATGGGCAATGCCTACTCCGAGCTGAACGATCCCATCGATCAACGGGAGCGCTTCATGAAGCAGGTGGAGCAGCGTGAGCGGGGCGACGATGAGACCGAAATGATGGACGAGGATTTCCTCAACGCCATGGAATACGGTATGCCTCCCACCGGTGGCATGGGTATCGGCATTGACCGTACTGTCATGCTGCTTACCGGCACCGCCACCATCCGCGAGGTCATCTTGTTTCCCACGATGAAACCTTTGGACTAAAAGGGACGATATAAGAACTTATAAGAAGATATAAGAACTTGCTGAAATCTTCTTACCACAGTTTCACCAAAAGAAAACGGACTATGGAATTTCCATAGTCCGTTTTTCAATTTATAAATCGAATCGACTTGAAATAAACGCGGAATAATGATATATTGTATTTAAGTATGCGGTGCTTTCCTGCGAAAGCTGCCGCCGTGCCGGCAAAGAGATAACGAGTGAATCACCCGCAGCGAGTTGACTATGGAAAAGAATCCGATTTTTCAAGGTTAAGTCAGGAAGATTAAGCGATTATTGTATTTGCGCTGACGCTTTTCAAGGTGGTGGAATCGAATGAAGCGATATGATATTGTCAAAGGTCAAAAAGGACAGCATCTGAACCAGCATGAAGCCGATTTGATCAACGGCAAGGCAGTTGAAGGGGTACTCCTGTTCAATGCCACAACCAAAAACAAGATCATTACACTGACCTATAACACAAGCGGATTGATCAGCATGTGCGATTTCCTCCGCATGAACGAAATGGGCAAACGTCTCTTTGTGGTATTAATGAGAAATATCCTTGTTGCACTAAACAGCATGGAGCAACATGGGTTTGATAATAATTCGATTGTATGGGGTCTTCATACATCTTATGTTGATCCGGCTTCCTGGCGTGTTTATCTCATGTATGTTCCTCTTCAGTCGTATGAAACGAAGAAGAACTTGAAGACATATTTGCAGGAGATCGTGGCTGCGTGTAATTTTATTCCCGGAAAAGATACCGGCTACGTCCGGGATCTCACAGTGGAAATGGATGCTGTGGTCGAATATACCAGGTATATGTTCGAATTTTACTGCGCCAAGGTTTCTGAAGAGCTTTCACTTGAGAACGCGAAAAAGCGGGAAAGCATCCCCCAAACGCCACAGAATATTGCGCAAAAAAGCGTCCCACATGCCTCCGCAAGACCAGTTTTGAACATGGATGATACAGTGAGAATAAATATCGGTAACGGGGCAAATACCCGTGGCGGTGAACTCTCTGTCAATGAGGATGAACATGGTGTTGTGACTGTTTTCAGAGGCGCAAATACGGTGGCGAAAACGGCTTGGTTTGAGCTTCGTGGACAAGTTGGCAGAGTACAAGTGGTGAAGGTTCCGTTCCGCATTGGTAAACTGAAGGAAGGAACTGACTTTTGTATTCGCAATAACAATGTCAGCAGAAAGCATGCAGATATCTTTAAAGAGCAGGGTGAATACTTTATTATGGACTTGGGGTCAACCAACGGTACTTATGTAAACGGGAAACGGTTGCAGTCCGGCGTAAAAGAACTTTTGCATGATGGCTCCGTGATCAAGCTTGCAGATACGGAACTGAGATTCTACATGGGCTAAAGCGTATGCCGGAGCTTTTGTGGCGAACCGGAATGGAGGATCGTCGGTGTGTACAAGCTGTTCTGCGAAAAGATGATATAAAGTACGAAACAGTGGGAGAATGATTATGAGCGGTGATTTCAAATATGCAGTTTTTACAAACGAAGGCGGTCGTCCGGTGAATGAGGACTCTGTTGGCGTTTTTAAAAACGGAACTAATAACTGTTTTATACTCTGCGATGGATTGGGCGGACACGGCATGGGCGATGTCGCTTCTTCGTTGGTTGTTTCGGTGTTTGAAGATCAGTTTCAAAAAATGAATCATGCGGCTGATTTTCTGGGACAAACATTTGCGGTTGCACAAGATGTCCTGATGGCAGAGCAGAAAGCACGTAACGTGAAGCGCAAGATGAAAACCACCGCAGTGGCAGTGGTTACAGACGAGAAAAATGCTTATATCGGTCATGTCGGTGATTCCAGGTTGTATGTTTTCCATTGGAATAAAGTCAGGACCAGAACCCTGGATCACAGCATTCCCCAGATGCTGGTGCTTTCCAGGGAGATCAAAGAAGATCAGATCAGAAATCACCCGGACCGCAACACTTTATTGCGCGTGATGGGTGTAGAGTGGAATAACAGCATGTATGAACTTATGTCGCCAATTCCGCTAAGAAAATGTCAGGCTTTCTTGCTGTGCTCTGACGGATTCTGGGAATTGATCGATGAAAAAGAAATGTGCAAACAGTTAAAAAGTGCGAAAAATGTAGAGGAATGGCTGGGCAATATGACAAAAATTGTTCAGGCAAACGGTGAAGGAAGAACCATGGATAACTACTCTGCAATAGCCGTTTGGAACACTTAAGAGGGGATGAATTTGATGTTGTATCATAGGGATCAACAATTAATCAGAGATGAGAATTCTGCCTTTCAGCTTGCCGCATTGTCTGTGATTGGTGACCGTGATGACCAGCAGGACAGCTTCGGTTACTCCCTGAAACAAGACGAAGGATTGGTTGTTGTCTGCGATGGAATGGGTGGACATGAAGGCGGAAAACAGGCCAGTGAATTGGCGGTGGAAACCTTTCTTGCCCAGTATGCGGAAAACTATTTGCATGCAAGACAGACGGATGTGTTGGTAGAAACTGCAAAAATGACAGATGGGATGATTGCCCGGCTCAAGAATGAAAATGGCGATCTTTTGCGGGCAGGGAGTACCCTTATAGCTGTAATTGTTAACCGCAAGAGATTGATGTGGTGTTCAGCGGGGGATAGTAGAGCATATCTTCTGAGAAACGGAGAGATGGTACAGCTTACGCAAGACCACAATTATCATACAGTGCTTGTTGAAAAAATGAACGCGGGGTTACTTGATAAAAATGCCTATGAGAGAGAAAATGTTCGCGGTGAGGCACTGATCAGCTTTTTGGGAATTGGTAATCTTTCCCTGGTTGATTATTCTAAAACACCGCTGGAATTGGTTAAGGATGATAAGATCCTTTTGATGTCTGACGGCTTGTATAGAATTGTTGCGGATTCCGAAATTGCCCGTATCCTTGATAACTTTAGTAATATAGGGGAGGCTGTACTGGCTCTTGAAATGAAAGCCAGAAGAAATGCTATGAGCAGTCAGGAGCCCCGGGATAATATGACGGTTGCTCTTATAAAGATCAAGTGACAGAGGAGTAGAAACGATGAATGTTGTTAGATGTATAAACGGGCATTTTTTTGATGGTGAAGCTTACAGCGCATGTCCGCACTGCGGTGAAGCAGCTATGACCTATGAGGCGGTTGTCGCTGAGAAAGAAGAGAAGAAAGGCTTTTGGAATAGAATTCGCAAAGACAAAATCGTCAAGGAGCCCACGGATATCCCAATTCCGCCTGCAGACCCGAATGTGGAAACCTGGGACGGAAACACGCCTACAGGTGTTCTTGGCGACGAAAAAACGGAAGAAACCCCTACGATGCCGGCAAATAACGGAGGGACCCTCAACTTCTGGGGAGAGATTTTTCAACCCGAAAGCGAAACCTCCGCGGCAGAAGATGTTGCGCAGGATGCCGATGTTCAGACGGATGCCGTGGATGAAGATCCGGCGTATCCTGACTGGTTGATACGACCTGAGGTGACAGAAGCCGAGCTCGAGGTAAAACATGAAGAGCCTGAGCCGGAAGAGCCTGAAGAAGAGCCCCGTCAGGAAGAAAATGCAGAGTCTGCGTTGCGTAAAGCAATCAAAGATGCTTCTGCCAATGACGAGGGAAAAACAATGAGCTACTTTAGTGCAGTGGACAGCTCTGCGTCTGCACCTGCACCTGCACAAAGCAAGTCCAGACCTGCTTCCGAGCCGGTAGTCGGTTGGCTTGTCTGTATCAGTGGCAATCATTTTGGTGAAAGCTTCAGTATTTTTACCGGTCAAAATTCTGTCGGCAGAAGTGAAGAAAACCGAATTGTTGTAGCCAATGACAAAAAAATTTCCCGGAATAAGCATGCGCTGATCGTGTACGAGCCCAAAAAGCGGAATTTCTATCTGCAGCCCGGCGATAGCACCGGTCTTACATACCTGAACGATGACTATATCATGGAATCACACAAGTTGGCTGCACGGGATATAATCGAACTGGGTGACAGTAAGTTTATGTTCGTACCGCTGTGTGGCGAGACATTTTCCTGGGAAGAACATATAGCAAAAGGAGAATAAGCACTCATGAAAAGATGTTTTGCGTGCTTCAAGGAATATGATGATGGTGTCCACGTTTGTCCGCACTGCGGCACTGTCGAAATAACCAAACCCAAGGAGCCGGTTTATCTTGCTCCCGGCACAGTTCTGGCAGACCGATATATATTGGGAAAGACAGTTGGCGCAGGCGGATTCGGTATCGTATACAGTGCGTGGGATTTGAAGCTCGAAACGATTGTTGCTGTCAAGGAATTCTTTGTCAGCCGTCTTGTTACAAGAGCGGAGGGTCTGAAGGATCTGATCGTTACAAAGAAATCGAAAGAGGAATATGAATACAGAAAAGAAAGATTCCTGGCAGAAGCCAGAAATATGGCGAAGTTTGGATCCCACAGAAGTATTCCTAATGTCTTTGAGTTCTTTGAAGAGAATAATACTGCCTACATTGTGATGGAACTGCTGCACGGTGTTGCGCTGAATGAATATCTCAGCAAGAACGGCGGCAAAATTGATATTGACTTTGCGCTGATGATCGCGAATGAGGTTGGCAAAGCGTTAAAGTCACTGCACGAGCAGAATATTATACACCGTGATGTTGCTCCTGATAATATTTATGTTTGCGCCGGTAAGGAGATTAAGATCAAATTGATGGACCTGGGCGCGGCAAAGCTTGCAGATACCACAGATGAAGTGATCGATATTATCCTCAAACCCGGCTACTCTCCCACAGAACAATACGATAACAGCAAAAATATTGGTCCCTGGACGGACGTTTATGCGTTGGGTGCTACATTATATGTCATGTTGACCGGCGTGAAACCGGACGAATCCACCAACAGAAAGATCCTCGATGAGGTGCTACCGCCACATCTGATCAATCCTTTGATCCCTGAAAATCTGAGCTATGCCATCATGAAAGCAATGGCGATTGAAAAGCATATGCGTTTCAAAACCGTTCAGGATTTTCTGAAGGCTATCAACGGTGAGAAAAAAATAGTCCCGTTGGCGAAGGAAAAAAAGAGAAGACACATGGTCCGTTTGGGTGGAATTGTTGCTGCATGTGCTACATTGCTTGCAGGCTCTTTGCTGGTATACAATACATATCTTAATAAACAGAAAGAGCAGTATTTGGATCCCGCGAATATCGTGGTTTGGGTTTCCATGGAGGAAGGCTCTTCTGAGAACAATGCCATGCAGGCGATCAAGGAAGATTTTGAGCAGAAGTTTGAAGGCGTGACGGTGCAGTTTTTTGCGATACCGGAAGCGGAGTACGAAGGGCGCATAAGAGATGCGGCGCAGAACGGGGAACTTCCCACCCTGTTTGAAAGCACCGGGCTTCCTGCGGATGTTCTTGCGTATGCAGCGGATCTTGACAATGTTCTGAAATCGGATCAGTTCAAGGACGCAATGTTCCTGGATCAGTATTATAGC
>JAZNNV010000032.1:0-1856 GCA_045580465.1 Faecousia sp. | reverse complement strand
GCTAAGGGAGTAGGCGTCTAAAAAGCGCGCGAGGGTTCAAATCCCTCTCACTCCGCCAACGAATAAAGAACGCCGTTCGGCGGTCTTTATTTGTTAAGATGACAAAAGGGATTTGAACCGTTCTAAATGCAACAGTCCGGGGGACTGTTGCCGCCGACGGCTTGACGGAGGCGAACCTTAGTTTTGCCAACGGCAAAATGCAAATCAAATCCCTCTCACTCCGCCAAGAGCCGGTGCTTTATAGGCACCGGCTTTTCTTTTATCGTTTGCTCCAATCCAAAATCGCCTGCATTCCATTCAGGAGCTGTGCGATCTCCTCCTCCGTCGTTTCCCGGCTGAGGGAAATGCGGAACGAGCCGTCCATCACCTCGGGCGGCAGCTTCATTGCCTCCAGCACATGGCTGCGGTGACCCTTGGCGCAGGCAGAGCCCGCGGAAACGCAGATGCCCGCATCCTGCAAAATGTTGATGGAATTTTGAGTCGGCACGCCCGGAATGGACAGCGACAGAATGTGCGGCGCGTCATGTGCGCCGTTGATCTGCACGCCCTCCATAGCGGAAAGACGTTCGATCAAGAGCTCCAGCAGCTGCTTCTCACGCTGAATGTCCGCCCGGAAGGTGGGCTGCAGCGCGGCGCAGGCTGCCGCAAAACCGAGAATGGCAGGCGTTGCCTCTGTGCCGCTGCGGAAGCCCCCCTCCTGCCCCCCGCCGATCATCAGCGGTGGAAAGGAACGTAGCCGCGGGCTGATGTAGAGCGCACCGCAGCCCTTTGGACCGTGTACCTTATGGGAAGACACCGAGATCAGATCAGCACCAAGGGTTTTGGCTGCAAAGGGAATCTTCATAAATCCCTGCACCGCATCGGTATGGAAGATTGCCTCCGGGCACAGCTTGTGTGTCAGCTTCGCCATCTGGGAAATGGACATCACAGAACCGACCTCGTTGTTGACCATCATCACAGAAACGAGGATCGTATCCGCCCGCAGTGCTGCCTTCAACGCGTCGAGGGTGATCCTGCCCATTTCATCAGGCTGAAGATAGGTGATCTCGAAGCCCTCATTTTGCAGCTGCTTCATCACATTGAGCACTGCGTGATGCTCGATAGCGGTGGTTATAATATGCTTGCCGCGCTTTCCCATGCGTTTGATCGAGCCGAGGATTGCCCAGTTGTCCGCTTCTGTACCGCCGGAAGTAAAAAACACCCGGTCATTTTCCGCGCCCATGGCAGATGCCACCTGCGCGCGTGCCACACGAAGCGCTCTGGACGCATCTATGCCGAACTGGTACAGTGCGCTGGGATTTCCCCACTCCTGCGTCAACGCCTTGTTTACAGCCTCCACAGCGGCGTCACAAGGTCTTGTGGTGGCAGAATTATCAAAATAGATCATACTTTACTTTCCTACGCAAAATCGTTCAAAAATACGGGCGGTGATGTCCTCGCGAACCGTTGCGCCGGTCACCTCACCCATCGCTTCCATGGCTTCCTCCACATCGATCAGCACTGCATCGGGAGTCAAACCCAGCTTCAGCCCCTGCAGCGCCCGCAGCATGGCTTCGTAGGCGCGGCGGCAGGCACCAAACTGGCGGGTGTTCGTCAGAATTGAGCCATCGCAGGGCATATTGCCCTCAAACATCATATCAACCACATCTGCCAGCTGATCAAGACCCTCGCCGGTGCTGGTACAGATCTCTATCACGTACAGGAAGGGAATGTCGGAAGGCTGCACCTTCTTCCCAAGATCGCTCTTATTGATCAGCGCAACCGCATGCTCGTGGTCTGCACACAGCTCCATGATCGCCCGGTCGTCTTCTGTCAGAGCTTCACTTCCGTCGCAAACGAAGATCACAAGATCCGCA
>JAZNNV010000031.1:0-4502 GCA_045580465.1 Faecousia sp. | reverse complement strand
GAACGACATGGCCCCGATCCGACTTCCCAAAACCACATCGCCCGTTACGATCGCATCGGACGCAATAAACTGTTGCATTCGTTCCAACTCCTTCGTTTTTCTTTTATTATAGTAAAAGATACGCCGTCGCGCAATCCTTTTTTATCCCTGCGCCGCGGCAACCAGTATCCCCAGATTATCCCGATAGATGGTGTCGAACTGGCTGATGGGCAGCGGATTATCCCCCTCTCCCACCTCGATGGTGTACCCCGGTCGGCGGAAGAACTTGATAAACCAGTCCTTATAGCCCGCGAAGGAGGATTCATAGGGCGTATCCGCAAGCTCATAGCCGCTGACCGCTGCAAAACGTTCGCCCAATTCCCGCGCCCCCGGCACAATGTAATCCTCAAACTGCCAGTAGATCACCCGCCCTTGGGAGTGATACGCCAGCACCAGCGCCGGGTCGATCACCTCTGTGTAGCTCGCCAGCGCCCGGGTCTCCAGCTGATCCAGCGGTGCTCTGCCCACAAAATCCCGGGGTGCGGGACGGGTGTACCCTTGGGCATACTTGATCTGCCGCGCCTGCAGCCAGCCGGCGGGATAGTTCAGATTCAGGTCAACGCCCAAAAGGTTCGCCTTCCACCCATCGGGAAAAGAAATCGCCGGAAATCCCCCCGCGATCACCCGGGCGATCTCGTATTGGGACTGCCCCGGCTGAATTTCACCCGTCACCAGTGCCACCCCATCCGGGTCGACCATGGGAACAGTATAAACAGTCACTTTCTCCGCCAAGGCTTTCGCGTCCACCCCGCCGATCTGTCCAAGCGATTCGATGGCTTCGGCAAATTCCTCCACAAATTTCAAAATTACCGGCGTCGTGATCCACTCATTGGCATGATGTGCCGCCGAGTACAGCACCTTCCGGGGACCCCTTCCGATGACCAGCGTGCGGATGGGTCTTCCAAAGGCGGTTTCCGCCAGAATTTCGCTGCGGCAGAAGGGATACCGGGCGGTCAGCTGCAGGATGGTTTCAGTGCAAAGCTGTGGTGTCATGGGTACGTCAGTTTTTACAATTGGCATAAGATCACCTCATCATCCAGCATATGCCCGCGCTTGTTTCTTTGTGTAAAGTGTGGTATACTGACAAAAAAGGAAAGGAGCTGCCTATGCCTGTCCAACTGACTACCCTTCAGGGCGAAGCCCTCTTGCACTCCAATGCCCAGCCGTGGGATGTCTATCCCCGCCCCCAAATGCGCCGCAATAGTTATGTAAACCTAAACGGCACATGGGAGCTGGAAGCCGCCGGAGAAATCCACAACATCCGTGTCCCCTTCTGTCCTGAGAGCCTGCTTTCCGGCATTTCCGGGCATTTTAACGAGGGTGAACCCTTCTTTTACCGCAGATATTTCCGTCTGCCGGCAGGTTTTCAGAAAGATCGGGTACTGCTGCACTTCGGCGCGGTGGATCAAATTTGCGATATTTATGTAAACCAAATCCACCTCTGTCACCACATCGGCGGCTACCACGCCTTTACTGTGGACATCACCGACGTGCTGCAGGAGGAGAATCTTCTGGAAGTGCGTGTGATCGACGATCTGCGCGACCTCTCCCAGCCCTACGGCAAGCAGGTGCTGCCGGAAAAGCGGGGCGGCATGTGGTACACGCCGGTCTCCGGCATCTGGCAGACCGTGTGGATGGAAAGCGTTCCCAGCGAATATATCGAAGCTATCCACATTGAAAACCGCGGTTTTTCTGTTAAAATCTCCATTTCTCCGAAGCTTTCCGGCACAGTTTCCGTCAACAGTCTCGGCTCTTTCGAGCTGGTGGACGGTCAGGTGGTCATCACACCCAAAGACCCCCACCTCTGGTCTCCCGACGACCCCTTCCTCTACGATTTCACCATCGAAACCGCCCACGACCGGGTGGATTCCTACTTTGCCATCCGCTCTCTTGAGATCAAAGAAGTCAGCGGCTATCCGCGGCTGTGCCTCAACGGCAAGCCCTATTTCTTCCACGGACTGCTGGATCAGGGCTACTGGCCCGACGGTCTGTTCACGCCCCCCGCGCCGGAATGCTATCGGGAGGACATCCTCGCCATGAAAAAGCTCGGCTTCAACATGCTGCGCAAGCATATCAAGGTCGAGCCGGAGGAATTTTATTACCAATGCGACAGGCTGGGCATGGTGGTCTTTCAGGACATGGTCAACAACGGCGATTACAGCTTCCTGCGGGACACTGCCCTGCCCACCGTCGGTCTGCAAAAGCTCCCTGACAGAAATCTCCACCGGGACAAAAAGACCCGTCAGGAATTCCTGCGGCAGATGGAGCTGACCGTCAACCAGCTGAAAAACCACCCCAGCATCTGCTACTGGACGATTTTCAACGAAGCATGGGGTCAGTTTGACAGCGACGCCGTCTACGAACAGCTGCGCAAGCTGGACGACACCCGCTTCATCGATTCCACCTCCGGCTGGTTCCGTCGCAAAAAGACCGATGCGGACAGCCGCCACGTCTACTTCCGCAAGGTCAAGCTGAAAGCGGGTCGCAAACCGCTGGTGCTGTCGGAATTTGGCGGCTACTCCTACAAGCCCGAGGGTCACGTCTTCAACACCGAGCAAACCTACGGCTACGGAAAGTATGCCGACGCCGCCGAATATGCCACAGCCGTCGCCGCCCTCTACCGGGAGCAGATCGTTCCCGCGGTCAAAGCCGGTCTGTGCGCCGCGGTCTATACGCAGGTTTCTGACATTGAGGACGAAACAAACGGCATCCTCAGCTATGACCGCAAGGTCTGCAAGCTCAGTGATGCCGAAATGCTCCCGATTTCCAAATTGTTGTCAATTTCCGAATAACCGCGCGTCCAGCCGGCGCAGCTTCATTCCGTAAAAAAGTGCCGTTCCAAGGGTGAACAGCCCCCCCAGCTCCCCCACCGCCACCAGCGCGGCATTGATGAGAAATCCGCCGCCGATGTAAACGGACAATTCCCAGCCCACCAGCAGCGCGTTCCAAAGTGCCGGCATAAAAAGGGCAAACAGCGGATAACCCTTGACTGTCAGATCCCGGGTCTTCCACATGAACGCAGCGGTCAGCGTCGTCGCCAGCGTGCCAAGCAGAAAATCCAGCGGCAGCGCTTGGGCGTAGGTAATATTAAACAGCAGGCAGCCCAGCGACAATCCCGGGATCGCCGCCGGTGTGAACAGCGCCAGCACGCACAGCGCTTCCGACACACGGAATTGCACCGCCCAAGTCGCCGAGCCGGGCAGCAGGATATTTTGCAGGTGGGTCAGCACCACATACAGCGCCGCAATGATGGCACTGTGAACAAGATAACGGGTCTTTTTGTTCATTCTTTGCTCCAAACTAAAAAACGGATGCAGTCCGCACCCGTCAACAAAAAATGAGCGCAAAGCGCCCATCCGATTCCTAGTTTTGTTTACCGACAGGATGGTTACGAACTGTCCTATGAAATTGTGGACATTATAGCGAAAAATCAGCCATTTGTCAAATAAACGGCTCGAAGCCTCCCTTGTGTAAAGGGAGGTGTCAGCCGAACAGGCTGACGGAGGGATTGTAATGCATTATCATTTTTCAGGAAATGGATTTCTTACATTGCTGACACCGCAAATATAATCCATGGATACGTTATAAAACTTTGCAAGCACAATCAAACTCTCCGCCGGTATTCTGGTCTTTCCTAATTCATAATCGGAATATGTCTTTTGACCAACGTTCAGCAGTTGCGCAATCTCTCTTTGCTTTTTATCCGCGTCCTCGCGTAATTCACGAATCCTATCTGTATAAAACATGACATCACCTCGCGAATAGCATACCATAGAGTTTATTGCACTATTGACTTTTAGAGCAATAAACTCTATAATATTTTTGAGGTGATAAAAATGGAAAAAACATGTTGTCAACAATGCAAATACTACCGCCAGCATTACACCCTTGACAGTCAACGGATCCTCCGGGTATACTGCGGTCATTGTACCAACCCTACCGCAAAGCATAAGCGCCCGCACACCGCAGCTTGCAATGCATTTGTCCCCGGCACTCCCGACGAGGATACTTTTGTCTCCAAGGAATTTTTGACCAAAGCACTGCTGCTGCGGGTGTTGGATATGGACTTATTACCCCCAATCGAAGATGCGCTAAAACCAAAAATACGATAAAGGGCGTGCTGCAATGCAGCACGCCCGTTGTCATTTTTATCAGATTCTTGCCACGCCGGAAGCACGGGCTGCCTCTGCAACTGCCTTTGCAACTGCAGGACCAACGCGCTCGTCAAATGCGGCGGGGATGATGTAGTCCGCGTTCAGCTCCTCGTCGGAGATCAGGTTGGCGATCGCCATGGCGGCAGCCATCTTCATCTCCTCGTTGATGTCGGAAGCACGAACGTCGAACGTACCGCGGAAGATGCCGGGGAACGCCAGAACGTTGTTGACCTGGTTGGGGTAGTCGGAGCGGCCGGTGGAAATGACCGCCGCTCCCCCAGCCTTGGCGTCGTCGGGGAAAATCTCGGG
>JAZNNV010000030.1:0-5622 GCA_045580465.1 Faecousia sp. | reverse complement strand
CTCCTCGAAGTCAGAGCCGGAGATGGAGAAGAAGGGGACACCAGCTTCGCCGGCAACCGCTTTGGCAAGCAGGGTTTTACCCGTACCGGGAGAGCCGACCAGCAGCGCGCCCTTGGGCATTTTTGCGCCGATGTCAGTGTACTTCTTGGGATTGTGCAGGAAGTCGATGATCTCCTGCAGGGATTCCTTCGCCTCGTCCTGACCGGCAACGTCCTTGAAGGTGACGCCGGTCTCTTTTTCCATATACATCTTTGCCTTGCTGCTGCCGAAGCCGCCCATCATGCCTTCGCCGCTCATACGCTTGGTGATCATGCGCATGGTGAAGAACAGCACGCCGATCATCAGGGCATAGTAGAGGATCATGATGATGGTGGAATTGTCCTCCACGATCTCCTGATTGACCTTCACGCCCATTTCATCCAGCCGCTCGGCAAGAGCCATCTTGTCGCCGCCGGCAGGTAGACCTGCGAAGCACGCCTTCTGCTGATTTGCGGGCTTGGCAGCTTCCTCCTTGGTCAGGTAGAGGATGCGGTCATACTGCAGCTCCACCTCAGCCAGCTTTCCTTCCTCCATGGCGCTCAGAAAGTCGGAGTAGGTGGTCTGTGTGTACTGGCTGCCGGCGATCGCGTTATAAACAACGCTGATGAGCAGCACGATCGCTACAGCAATGATCAGCGTGAGAAAAATACCGCCCTTTGGCTTTTTCTCATTCCCGGGCTTGTTACCGCCGTTTTGCGGGGTGTTGGGTTTTTGTTCCATTTTTTGCCTCCTTGGGCTTTCTATGATTTGACTGTATCATATCACAGTTCTTCCGCCTTCGCAATCTGTGTTTTCTTATTATGCCGTAAATTTTCTGTAAACTTGCTGTTTTAGACGAAAGATTAAAAAATCTGTTGTGGAAATGATGAACTTCTGCTATAATGTCAGTAACTATGTTTATATAATCTGGAGATGAGAACTATGAATGACAAACGCAATTTCGGACGGGGCGACAGAAGAAACGACAGACGTGCTGCCCCTGCACCCGTTGAAGAGGTGGAAGGTCAGCTGGAAGGCAGAAATGCTCTGACGGAAGCCCTGCGCAGCGGTCGCACCATTGACAAGGTTTTTATCGCGGCAGGAGAGACCGATCGCGGCTTGCAGCGCCTTGCGGCGGAAGCAAAGGAAGCCGGCGCTGTTGTCGTTCCCGTGGATCGGCGCAAGCTGGATGCCATGAGCTTTACCAAGGCGCATCAGGGTGTCATCACGTTGGCGGCTGCTCATGAGTATTGCTCCATCGACGATATTTTGGAGGAAGCTGCATCCCGTGGCGAGAATGCGCTGATCGTCATTTGTGACGAGCTGACTGATCCTCACAATCTGGGTGCGATCATGCGTTCTGCAGAGTGCGCCGGCGCTCACGGCGTGATCATTCCGAAGCGCCGCAGCGTTGGACTGACTGCAACGGTCGCCAAGGCATCCGCCGGTGCAGTGGAATATATGAAGGTCGCACGGGTGACCAACATCAACAGTGCCATCGCTGAGCTGAAGGAGAAGGGCGTCTGGATCTTCGGTACAGCCGCGGAAGGCTCGATCCCTATGTACAAGGCAGACCTGACCGACCCTGCTGCCATCGTCATCGGTAACGAGGGCGACGGCATGAGTCCGCTGGTGCGCAAAAACTGCGATGTGACTGTGAGCATTCCAATGCGTGGACGGATCTCGTCGCTGAATGCGTCCGCCGCCGCGTCGATCCTGCTTTACGAGGCAGTCCGCCAGCGGATCGGATAATTTGGAGGAAAGATGCATGGATGATATGCAAAAAGACAGCTCCGAACTGGAGCTGGAGGACATCCTGAGAGAATTTGGCGAGCCGGAGCAGCCGGAAAGTGATGTGGAGGACGATGTTCTGCTGTGGGGAGAAGAGCCGGAGCAGGAGAGAGCATCCAACCAGCCGGTAACGCAGGATACTGTCCGTCTGGATGACATCACCCGGGTGATCAAGCAGCAGCCGAAGGCATCGGATGCCACCATTCGCTTCACACCCGTGACAGGTGAGGAGGAAGAAGAACCGCCTTACATCATCATGCCCCCCGAGCCGAAAACAGAACCCTATTCGGAAGACTGGGAGCCGGAATATGAGCAGCCGATCTCGGACTACGTTCCCTTGGAGCCGATCCAGTTCAAGCCCAGATCCCGCATGCTGGAGCTGAAGAAAAAGCTGGTGGAGGGTCCCGAGAAGCGGTACTATGAGCTTCTGGAGAAGGGTTTCGGCAAGCTGCGCCTTGCAATTATCGCCAACGGCATAGTGGCGCTTCTCTCTGCTGCTGCCACGGGCTGTTATGCCATGGGCGTTTTCCCGGATGACCGCATGCGTTTTTTGGTGTTCGGTCAGTTTTTGGCGCTAATGTTGTCTGCGCTGTTTGGCAGCTATCAGTTGATGGAGGGTGTCGGTGACCTGTTCAAGCGCCGCTTCTCACCGAATACGTTGCTGCTTTTCAGCTTTATTGCCTGCGTTGCCGATGGTGTTCTGTGCCTGAATCAGGTGCGGATGCCCTGCTGTGCGCCCTTCAGCCTGAATGTCACCATGTCCCTGTGGAGCGCTTATCAGCGCCGCAATACTGAGTTGGGGCAGATGGATACCCTCCGTAAGGCGGGACGGCTGGACAGCATCGTGCTGCACGAGGATTATTATGAGGGAATGCCCGGTTTCCTGCGCGGCGAAGGTCAGGTGGAGGACTTTATGGATTCCTATTTGGAACCCTCTGCACCGGAGAAGACCCTCAACGGCTATTCGCTGGTGGCGCTGTTTGTGTCGGTTTTGATCGGTGTTGTTGCCGCACTGCGTACAGATCTGGTGTCCGGGCTGCAGTTCTTTGGCGCGGCGCTGCTGGTTGCGATGCCGGCGACAGCGTACATTACCATCTCCCGCCCTATGGCGCTGTTGGAGCGTCGTCTGCATCGGCTTGGCACGGTCCTGTGCGGCTGGCGTGGTGTGACGGGTCTTAATGCAAGAGCAGTATTTCCTTTGACTGATACTGATCTTGTACCCGGAACAGCCGCCAAGCTGAACGGACTGAAGTTTTACGGTAGCCGCAACCCGGATCAGGTGGTGGCATACGGCACGGCAGTGATCGTTGCGGACGGGGGCGTGATCGCGCCGCTGTTCAGCCAGCTGCTGGAAAGCCGCAATGGCTACCACTACGAGGTGGAAACACTTCGTTCCTATCCCAACGGCGGCATTGGAGGTATCGTCAATGGGGAAGCGGTGCTGGTCGGCTCGCTGACCTTCATGCAGGATATGGGCGTTGAAATGCCGGAAGGCATCAAGGTCAAGCAGGCGATCTATGTGGCTGTCGACGGCGTACTCAACGGCGTTTTCGCCATCGCTTACAGTAAGCTGCGCTCCACATCCGCAGGTCTGTCTACGTTGTGTTCCTACCGTAAGCTGTATCCGCTTCTGACCGCAGTGGACTTTATTCTGACGGACGAGTTTATCCGCAAAAAGTTCGGCGCGAATACGAAGCGCATCCTTTTCCCGGAACGCAAGGTGCGAAAGGATTTGGCATCGGTGATCCCGGATGTTGATAATCTGGGGCTGGCGCTGACCACACGGGAAGGGCTCGCCGGTGCTGCTTACGCCGTGACAGGCGCAAGAGCGCTGCGCACAGCGACTGTGCTGGGCGTCACGGTGCACATGCTCGCGGGCATTTTGGGACTGCTGTCGATGCTTGTGCTGACATTGGTGGATGCCGGTTATCTGCTCACGCCGGGCAATCTGCTGCTGTTCGAACTGATCTGGATGATCCCGGGTCTTTTGATCACGGAATGGACGAGATCCATCTGATTTTTAGCTATGTTGCTGGCGGAACACAAACATTTTTGTGTGTTTTGCACAGAAGAACAATCGTCTATATGCCATTTTAACGAATTTTACATTTTGACGAAAAAATACATTGAAATGTGATTGCTTTTCATGTATAATGTACCCTAGTGGTGTTTAACGCCTATTGAAGGAGAGGAAGGGAGACCTTCCCGAAAGGAGATTTAATTTTTTATGTACAACGCTAGTTCTATTCGCAATATCTGCTTGCTGGGTCACAGCGGCAGCGGCAAGTCCGCTCTGGCTGAAAGCCTGCTTTATATGACCGGTGCGATCGACCGTATGGGCAAGAACGCAGACGGCAATACCGTTGCTGACTACGATCCCGAAGAGATCCGCCGCAATATTTCCATTTCCACTTCTGTGATCCCCGTTGAGTACAGCAAGTGCAAGATCAACGTTCTGGATACCCCCGGCGCGTTCGACTTCTCCGGCGCTGTCGCTGAAGCTCTGCGCGCTGCTGATGCTGCTATTCTGGTCGCTTCCGCGAAGGACGGCATCACTGTCGGTTTTGAAAAGGCATGGAAGTACTGTGAACAGCGCAAGATGCCCCGCTTCATCTACATCTCCAAGCTGGATGAGGACAACTCCGACTTCAACGCAACGCTGAATGCAATGCGTGAAAAGTACGGCACCAAGATCGCTCCCATCGTCGTTCCTCTGTTTGACGGCGGTAAGAAGGTCAGCGGTCTGATCGACGTACTGCCCCGCAAGGCTTACGGCATCCAGAACTTTAAGAGAACCGACATCGCTCTGCCTGCTGATAAGGAAGCTGTTGTTGATGAGTTCACCGAGGCTCTGAAGGAAGCTGTTGCTGAGACCGATGAGGCTCTGATGGACAAGTTCTTCGACGGCGAAGACTTCACCTACGAAGAGATGGTCACCGGCCTGAAGCAGGGCGTTGCTGACCTGAGCGTGGTTCCTGTTGTCTGTGGTTCTGCTACCAGCTGCCTGGGCACTCTGACCCTGCTGGACAATGTCATCAGCCTGATCCCCGCTCCTCAGGTCGCTGAGGGTGGTGCTTTCGTTTGGAAGACCGTTTCCGATCAGTACGGCAAGTACTCCTACATCAAGGTTCTGGGTGGCGAGATCACCTCCGATACCGTTCTGGTCAATGCCCGCACCGGCGAGACTGAAAAGCTGGGCCGTCTGTACACCATGTGCGGCAAGAAGGCTACCGAAGTCAAGGTTCTGACTGCCGGTGACATCGGCGCCATCGGCAAGATGGACAAGGTCAAGACCGGCGACACCCTGTGTGATCCCAAGAAGGTCGAGGCTCTGGAGCCTATCGTTTACGCACCCGCTTGCTACTCTCAGGCGATCGCTCCCAAGGTCAAGGGTCAGGAAGAAAAGATCGCTGCAGGTCTTGGCCGTCTGAACGACGAGGATCCTTCCTTCAGCTTGGTCAACAATGCTGAGACCCATCAGCTGGTTATCTCCGGCACCGGCGATCAGCAGCTGGACGTTCTGGTCGCAAAGCTGAAGAGCCGCTTTGGTGTTGATGCTGAGCTGAGTCCTGCAAAGGTCGCATTCCGCGAGAAGATCAAGAAGACCGTTCAGGCCCACGGCCGTCACAAGAAGCAGACCGGCGGCAGCGGCCAGTTTGGTGACGTTTGGGTTCGTTTCGAGCCTCAGGATGAGCAGGACGATCTGATCTTCGATGTCGAAGTCGTCGGCGGCGCTGTTCCCAAGAACTTCAACCCTGCTGTTGAGAAGGGTATTCAGGAAGCGATCCAGAAGGGCCCCCTGGCAGGCTATCC
>JAZNNV010000029.1:0-6621 GCA_045580465.1 Faecousia sp. | reverse complement strand
TTGGAGCTAGTGACCTGACTCGAACAGGCGACCTTCTCATTACGAGTGAGATGCACTACCGACTGTGCTACACTAGCAGACCCGATAATTATATCGGATTTTACTGTCGTTGTCAATAAGTTTTTCCACTTATTCCGGGCAGATACCCAATTCCATCATCTTCTCACGAAGAGAAATCAGATCGTCAAAAGTCTCCGGGCGCTTCGACAAATCCCGCAGCAAAGCAGAGGGATGATAGATCGCGGTCATCCAAATGCCATCCTTTTCCACCCATTGACCATGCTCACGGGTGATGCGGTAATCCTCCCGGATCAGGCGCATCGCGGCGATCCTGCCAAGACACACAAGGATCTTCGGCTGGATCAATTGGATCTGCTCACGCAAATAGCCAATACACGCATCCTGCTCCGTCTCCAGCGGATCCCGGTTCTGGGGCGGACGGCACTTCACGATATTGGCAATATAGCAATTCCTGCCACGGTCGAGGTCAATGATGCTGAGCATATCATCAAGGAGCTTACCGGCGGCGCCTACAAATGGCTCACCCTTCAGATCCTCCTGCTCTCCCGGACCTTCGCCAACGAACATGATCTTCGCTTGGGGATTTCCAACGCCGAATACCACATTGTGTCGTGTCGTGCATAGGGCGCAGCTTCTGCAATTCAGGCATCGCTGGCGCAGTTCAGACCAATCAGCCATTACGTTCGCTCCTTCTTCTCTTTCTGGCT
This sequence comes from Faecousia sp., assembly GCA_045580465.1. Lineage (GTDB taxonomy): Bacteria > Bacillota > Clostridia > Oscillospirales > Oscillospiraceae > Faecousia. The sequence continues at coordinate 5,893 of JAZNNV010000029.1, read as the reverse complement.
TCGCGGCGGGCTCTGCGCCTGCGAATACGCACATAGCGCATCACCAGCACGATAACCACGCTGATCAGCAGCAATCCCGCAAGGCTGCCGACAATCAACAGCACCGATAGCCAGCTTTCGTCATTCATAATACCTGCAGGACGCTCCGGGATGACCGGCGCCGACTTCACCGCAACATCATGCATCGCGACCATCTGGGTCTGTGCAAGGCACTTTTCGCCGTACCATACCTGCACCGTGCCCAGCTTTGTTCCTTGCTTGACGGGCGCTGTGATGGTTCCTGCTGTCTGCTGATAGACCCATCTCAAGGTTGACACATCAATATCCTTCGGCAAAACTGTGGATGCAGACTCTGCCGGTTGGGTCACAACATCGCTTGCGCCGCCGCTGACGGGGTACTGCGCAACAGACTGCCCGTCAAAGAACACCTGGCGGTACTCAAAATTTCCAAAGGCATAATCCAGCAGCTCCTTGCTCTCTTCAAAGCTGCCAAATCTGGACAGCGAGCCATCCTCTTCCACCGTCGGCTCTGCGCCCATCACGATGCACAGCAGATCCATACCGTTTTGCTCCGCAGTCAGGATGATGCATCTGCCGCCCTGATTGGTGGCGCCGGTTTTGCCGCCGGTAACACGGGAGTCAGGGTATTTCTTATTACCCGAGCCGACCATCATGGAATTGGTGGTCTTGATGGTGCGTTCCGGGGATTTGTTTGTGGCTGGAATGGTATGCGTTGCCGTCTTGAACATGGTCGCAAAGACCTCGTTTTCAAGAGCTGCTTCTGTGATGCGGCACAGATCCCGGGCTGTGGTATACGTTCCCTCATCATGCAAGCCGTGAACGTTGGTATAAGCCGTTGCATGGCAGCCCAGCTGCGCTGCCTTGTCATTCATCATCTGAATAAATGCCGCCTGCGATCCGCCCACGTACTCAGCAATGACCGCAGAAGCATCATTGGCAGACGCCACCATCATGCAGTAAAGAAGATCCTCAAGGGTCATCTCCTCGCCGGCTTTCAGCCCTGCGCTGACCGAGCCGATCGCTACGCTGTTCAGCGCCGCTCTGGTCACCGTAACCTCATCCGTAAGGGAGGCGTTTTCAATAGCAACCAGCGCCGTCATCAGCTTGACCATGCTGGTGGGATAGATGCGCTCGTCGGGATTCCATGCATAGAGCATCGTATTGCTCTTGAGCTCATACAGGATGACCGCCTTAGCGGTCTCTGCCTTTTTTTCATTTTCGCTGAGGGTCATCGCTGCGTCCACAGAGTTGCAGCCGCTGACAACGGACATATCCGCTTCATTCGCAAAAACGGGCATCACCGGACTCAAAAAACCGATCAACAACGATAAAATTGCACAAAAAACGCAAAGTTTTTTCATATTTCTACCTCTATATTAAAATGCGGACTTGTCCGCCCGAAGAATCTCGTGTATAATATGGGTATTATATCAGCTTTTCCAAGCGTAGTCAATTGCAGGAGGAAATTCAAATGAAAAATACTCCCCTTTCCATCCTCGCCTGCGTGTGTTTGATTCTGAGTGCATTTTTATGCGGATTGTACATCGGTCGCGGCATGAGTGACAGCGACATCAGCACGGAAGTCCTCTTCACCGATCCGTCAACCTCCCCCACCAACCCTTCCACGCCTGTGGACACCACCACTCCCACCGTCCCCGGCAAGATCAACATCAACACCGCAGATTTGGAAACGCTCATGAAGCTTGACGGCATCGGCGAGATCTACGCCCAACGTATCATCGATTTCCGCAATGAATACGGACCCTTTGAAACGATCTATGACATCCTTGACGTCCCGGGCATCGGCGAAAAACGCTTTGAAGCAATTATGAACGACATCACCATTTAGGAGGTTTGCATATGAAAATACTTGTTGTAGATGATGAAGAGCTGTTGGTCAAGGGCATCCGCTTTAACCTCCAGAATGATGGCTATGAGGTCATCACCGCCTCCAACGGTCTGCAGGCTCTTCAGCTGACCCAGACACAATCGCCCGATCTGATCGTGCTTGATGTTATGATGCCTGAAATGGACGGACTGACTGCCTGCTCCAAGATCCGCGAATTTTCCAACGTTCCGATCATTCTGCTCACCGCCAAGGCTGACGACATCGACAAGCTGATCGGCTTTGACAACGGCGCGGACGATTACCTGACCAAGCCCTTCAATATTCTTGAGCTGAAGGCACGCATCCGCGCGCTGCTTCGCCGCGCCGGCGCTTCTGAGAAAAAAGCAGAGGAAAACCTGCTGACCATCGGCTCCATCAGCCTCGATCTGGACGGGCGTAACGCCTACCGCTCCGGCACGCTGGTGGATCTGACCGCAAAGGAATTTGACGTGATCGAATTTCTCATGCGCAATGCCAACCGTGTCTACTCCCGTGAAATGCTGCTTGACACCATCTGGGCTTACGAATACCGCAGCGACATCCGCACCGTGGATGTGCACATCCGCCGTCTGCGTGAAAAGCTGGAGGAAAATCCCGCAGAGCCCAACTATATCATGACGAAATGGGGCGTTGGTTATTACTTCAAGAAATGAACCTCAAAGACGACGCCGCTACGGCAGCCTGCATCTGCGTCAAGGTATGGCGTACGTCTTGATTACCTTTATCGTCCTGCTATTTTTGAACATCTACTGCTCTCAAACCAGCCAGGAGCTGTTCATCCAGAGCAAGGAAGACTCCATGATTGAAAAGTGCCACTTGGCTGCGGCTGAGATCTCCAAGCTGGAGGTTCTCAACTCCTCCACCGTTTCTGATGCCATCAGTCGTATGGACAGCTTGCGTAATACCCGTATGATCGTTGTGGATCACACCGCAACAGCTCTGTATGATTCCAATTCCGGCAGTTCTTCTGTCGGTACATTCGTACTGCTGCCGGAGGTGGTGGAAGCCCTGACTGGCAGACTGGGAAACGACGTCTTTTCGTGGCAGTATCGCGACGGTGTGATGCAGTCCCGTTCCGCCACTCCGATTGTTTCCTACGGACAAGTGATCGGCTGCATTTATATGATGGAGCACGATGCTGCCCAAGGTGCATTGATCCAATCGCTGCAGCGAAATGTACTTTGGATCACCATGATTCTGGAGCTTTTGGTTTTTCTGTTCTCCATCGTTTTTGCCGCCATGTTCTCCACCCGTCTTCGCAGAATGCTTGCATCCATGCGCATCATTCGCAGCGGTGACTATACCCACCGGGTGCGGATGGGTGGCAACGACCAGCTGACCTCCCTCGGTGATGAGTTCAACAGCCTGACAGAACGACTGCAGGCATCGGAAGACCGCCGCCGTCAATTCGTTTCCGATGCATCTCACGAGCTGAAGACCCCTCTTGCTTCCATCAAGCTTCTGACTGACTCCATCCTGCAAAACGAGATGGATATGCAGACGGTGCGTGAGTTTGTTGGTGACATCGGCAATGAAGCGGAGCGTCTGAACCGCATGTCCCAAAAGCTGCTGTCTCTGAGTAAGGTCGAAGGTGCGCCCGAAGTCGAATATGAGATCATACCAATGGGTCCTACGACAGAGCGTGTGCTGCGGATGCTCTCCAGCCTTGCTGCTGAAAGCAGCATCACAATTGTGACTACCTTTGAAGAGGATCCTCCGATCCTGATCTGTGAGGACGATCTGTACCAGATCGCCTTTAACCTTGTTGAAAACGGCATTAAGTACAACCGCCCCGGCGGGAAACTGACCGTTTCCATCTTTCGCAATGGCGAAAATGCCATCCTGCAGGTGTCTGATACCGGCGTCGGTATCCCGGAGGATGCACAATCCCACGTCTTCGAGCGTTTCTACCGTGTAGACAAGGCACGCTCCCGTTCCTCCGGCGGCAGCGGTCTCGGTCTTGCCATCGTGCATGATCTGGTCCAGCGCAATCAGGGAACGATCATGCTCAGCAGCACGGCAGGCGAAGGTACGACCTTTACAGTTTCCTTCCCCGTGTTCGATCCTGAGGAGGTAAGCGAATGAAACGTCTTTTTTGCATTCTTCTTTCCATCCTTATCGTCATTTCCCTGACCGGCTGTCGCACTGAATCAGATGCCTCGGAAAGCACGATTACCGTCTACTACAAGGCAGCTGAAACCTCATTTGGTACGCAGGATGGTGTTATCGCGCCATATAGCCTTGATGCTGCCGGTCATGAAGCAGATCATGCATACTTGATCAATGCCTACGTTTCCGGCAAAACGCCGGACGATTATGCCAAAACCTTTCCCTCCGGCACCAAACTGATCAGCCTGAATTTGGATGGTCTGACCGCAAAGATCGTCCTTTGCGATGAATTTGCAACACTGAAAGGACTGGATCTGACCATCGCCTGCGCGTGCCTGACCCGCACCGTCATCGCGCTGACAGATTGTCACGAGGTGATCATCAGCGCAGAAGCCACCCAGTTGGATGGTAAGAATTTCATCACCCTCAGCCGCGATAGCTATTTGCTTTTGGATACCAGTGTCGACGAAAACTGATCCTCCGGGAACAGGATACCCACCTGATCACCCCGGCGCTCCATCCGTGCATTCTGAAGTAATGCAATGTAGCGAAAGGGCTCATCAGGATGCACGCTCGCAAAGATCCCTGCCCGATCCGGGTTTCCCGGCACGGCACGGATCTCAATCCGCCCTTTTGGAAAGCGGCTCACGGGCAGCTTTTTCTCCAATCGAAAGGCATCCCCGTCCGGGATCAATATTCCAAGATTTTCCGTTTTTCCGCTGCAAACAGCAATCAATCGGTAGATCACATCCCCCGTCAGCGTACAGCAGCAACGGAAGTGAAAATAAAGCCCTTTCCTGCTGACGTATGCCTTTCCGATCTTTTCGCCTCCGCGGCAAATATCATAAATTCCATCCATATAAAATCCCCCCTTTGCACGCTATGCCGCAAAGGGGGGCTCTATTCATGTAGCGCTTCCCGGTCGCAGACCAAGACTGACTGCTATGGCATCGTCGACCATCGCCATATGACTGTCATCAAGATGACCCATATGCTCGCGCAAACGTTTTTTGTCTATGGTACGCATCTGTTCCAGAAGGATCACAGAATCCTTGCTCAGACCAACGCTACCGCCTGCAATGTTGATGTGTGTAGGCAGACGTGCTTTGCCCGTCTGACTTGTGATCGCGGCGGCGATCACCGTGGGAGAATGCCGGTTTCCCGTGTCGTTCTGAACGATCAGCACCGGTCTTGTTCCCCCCTGCTCACTTCCCACAACCGGCGATAGGTCCGCATAGAAAATATCTCCCCGTTTGACCGTGGTATCCATGTATCTCACACTCCGAAGCATTCATTCCCAGCGCTACCGGTTCTCCTATGTAACGCGGTTGTGAGTATTCTCCCACCGCCGCATCGAATTTATACGGGAGCCGCTGCGAATTATCCTATGCAAGGTGCTACACGAAAGTGAAGGAACTGACCTTTATTGACAGAAGCCGCCGTCCGTTCCAGAAAATTTCGCAGTATTTTGGCAGATCATGTTCGTCCACCCAAATCTCCAGATGGAGCGGCTTTTCCCCATAGCTGTCGTCAAGGGACAGGCGCAATCCCTGCGCATCCTGACCGCAGGCGGTCAGGTAACCGCCACGAAGCGTCTGCATCATCACCCACGGTCCGCTGACCGGCGAGATCAATCCATCCGCCAAAATGTCAAACGCCAGCACCTTGTCGTCAAAGGTCAGCTTCCCCGTACCGCCTGCAACCGTACCCGTAATACCCGCAATCGTCTGAGGCTTCATCACCGAGAATTTCAGCTCCCCCGTCGCCGCAGACTGACAGTTCATGGAAAAAGTGTAGGTCTTATCCCCGTAGTCCGCAACGATTTCCGCATCGAAAGATACACTCTGCCGCTGCAGCTTACCGCGCAAGGCAAGG
>JAZNNV010000028.1:0-10223 GCA_045580465.1 Faecousia sp. | reverse complement strand
AATCACTTTTCTGAACACCGCCGAGGAAAAATGCCTCGTCAATTCGCACACCCCACGCCATCAGCGTACGGATCACACGCTCATGGGCCGGTGCGTTTCGTGCCGTGACCAGTGCGGTGCGGATGGGCATATTATCCGTGGGGAATTGGCGCTGAACCTTGGAGATGGTCGCCAAAAGCTTTGCAAAGGGTCCCTCAGGAAGCGGTTTTCTCGCATTGAGCCGCTCGTGCTCCTCAAAGGCTTGCAGCCCCTGAGTCTTAAACACCTTCTCCGACTCATCAGAGAAGATGACAGCGTCACCGTCAAAGGCAATGCGGATCTGATCGATCGCCTCGTCCGGCTGGATCTTCAGATCGTGAGGGGCACAGATGAGACCTGCTGCCACACCGGCATTGATCGCTTCCTGCACGTCCTGCTCGTCAGCGGAAAGGAACAATCCCGTGCGGAAGGCGCTGAGGTAAGGTGCGATCTTATTGCCGCCCACCAGCGCCGCGCGGCTGATGTCCAGACCGTAATGCTCAATGGAGTTGAAAATGCGAAGACTGGTATCAGCGCTGTTTTTCGACATGATGATGATCTCGACCAGCTGTGTACCGCTGTCGTTCAGCTTATGCAGTGCGCGCACAAGGGGAAATGCCGTTCCGGGCTTCAAAATGTCCTGCTCGTGATCGCGCTGGTACTCCAGATATGCCGCCAAGCCCTGCTCCACATAGATGGAATTTTCATATTCCAGGTCAAACAAGGCGCGGGAAGAAATGCCGACGACCAGCTTGTCATCCAAAGTTACAGCCATAGTAATTCACTCCTTTTGTGGGGCAATCATACCACAGTTTCCTGCTGTTTGCAAATATTTTCTTGCTAAAATGTCAAACATCCTCTGAATCGATCACCCGATAGCCCGCTTTTTCCAGGGCTTCGGCAAGAATGCCCATTCCATCAATCAGCGTCCCCGAGAAGGTGCCGTTATAAACCTGCTTCACGCCGCAGGTGGGGCTGCGGGATTTCAGGATTGCGCATTCGATCTGCTCATCCTTCAATTCAGCGAGAATCTCCGCTACCGCTGTGCGCAGAGCCGCATCGACGCAGTTTCCGTTTTTATCCATGACCACTCCGTCAACGATCTCAATGGGCGTTCTCGGCACACCCAGCCCCGCTTTTACTTCGGGACAGACCTTGATCACATCCCTGCCCTGTACATAACGCACAACAGCCTCACAGTAGTTGCATCCGCCGTTGTATTTGCATTTTTCGCCCAAAAGGCAGGCGCTGACCACAATTTTCATAACGTCACTCCAATATCAGAATGTACCGTTATTATACAACAGCCAGCGCCCCTTGACAAGCGTTTTATAAAACTGTCTTCGTGACCACGATAGCGCTGCCGCAGATGTTTTCACACAGCACATCCCCTACCGCCACAGGCGCTTTCACCCTCATGCTCCGCAGAGCGGCAACCACCTGCACCATTTTTTCTTTTGGAACAGGCCGTGCAGTTTTCACAGATACCATCGTATCGGTTCTGTTCACCACACGAACAACTGTCGTCACCGTCCGCATGGGGTGCAAACATTCACTTATGGCATACTCTCTGCCTTTCGGACAGCTGTTGCCAGTGACCGAAACCGCATCGTCACAAATCTCTGCCATCAGCAGACAGCCCTTGGGGCAGATGATACACGTCATATTTCGTTTCATTCCAGCACCTCCAGACTGACCGTAATTGGTCCCTGCACATTTTTCAGCTGCTCAGCCTTTAGCGTAAGCTTCTCCATCTCACCGGGCGCGGCTTTCAGGCGCTTGCATTCCGCGAGGATGCGCTCGTCATCAGCGATCACAAATTTGACCTTACCAAAGGGTTCTGTCACCCGCAGGAAAAGGGATACATCCTCTTCATCCGTTGTTATGTGCTGGGGAACAACATAGCGAACACCGAAGCCCGCAGCTGTGGAGCGTGAAAATGCCTCACGAAGCTGTCTGCGAACAAATCTTGCCGCCGCTTTGCCTGCATGCTCCGCTTCTTCCGATACGTAGTCCACAAGGTCATGCACCTGCAGCACATTGCCACAGGCAAAAATTCCGGGGATCCCGGTCTGGCAGTTCTCATCCACCCGTGCGCCATTGGTCGCCGGATCAATGGCAATGCCCGCCATGCGGGTCAGCTCATTTTCTGGGATCAAGCCCACGGAAAGCAGCAGCGTGTCGCATGGGATAAAGCGCTCCGTACCCGGGATCGGATTACGCGATCTATCCACCTGAGCGATGGTCACGCCCTCCAGCCGCTTCTGACCATGGATGCGTACCACTGTCGTACCCAGATACAGCGGGATGCCAAAATCCTCCAGGCACTGCACGATATTTCTGGTCAGCCCGCCGGAGTATGGCATGACTTCACATACCGCCTCTACTTTTGCGCCTTCCAGGCTCATACGGCGCGCCATGATCAACCCAATATCGCCGGAGCCCAGGATCACCACCTTCTTGCCCACCTGATAACCCATGCAGTTCATCAGCTTTTGCGCTGTACCGGCACTATAAATGCCCGCAGGGCGCGTGCCGCAAATGTTCAGCGCACCTCTGCTGCGCTCCCGGCAGCCCATCGCCAGAACAATCGCCTTGGCACGTAGTTTCAGAATACCGCCGCAGTTTTGTGCTGTGATGATTTTTTCAGGCGTAATTCCTGTGACCATCGTTTCGGTATAAACCTGAATATTCCTCTGTGTAACCATCTGTGCATAGGCTTCTGCATACTCAGGCCCGGTCAGTTCGCTTCCCAGCTTGTGCAAACCGAAGCCGTTGTGAATACATTGCATCAGAATGCCGCCCAAATTTGCTTCCCGTTCAAGAATCACAACATCAGTACAACCTGCGTCATATGCCGCAACAGCTGCTGCCATACCGGCAGGACCACCGCCAATTACCACAATATCATGTTCCAACATTATTTCATCCTCCCGGTCAGCATTGGCGAGCCTTCGCCGCTCTTTGTGATCTGCTCCATCGGAATACCCAATTCGCGGCTTAACAACTGCATTATATACGGACCGCAGAAGCCGCCCTGACAGCGCCCCATGCCGCTTCTGGTGCGGCGCTTTACACCGTCCACATCCCGCGCACCGGGATTCATTCGAATTGCGTTCAGAATTTCCCTCTCGCTGACGCCCTCACAGCGGCAGACGATTCTGCCATAAGCGGGATCAGCCTTGATATAAGCATCCTTTTCATCGTCAGAGAGCGTCCTGAATGTACAGGGATCTTCCCTTATGCCGTTCCATTTTTCCTTTTCAGCAAGGGCAAGTCCCGCCAGCTCCAGCAAAACGGTCAGATGCTTTGCAATCGCCACACAGCAGGTCAGACCGGGCGAGTCGATGGCTGCCGCATGCACAAGCCCCGGGACTTTTTCAGACAACCTGAGAATAAAATCTCCGCCTTTTACCGACGCACGGACGCCGGTAAAGGACGTGATCACCTGACGGTAATCCACGGAAGGAACCGTTTTTGCGGAAAGCCGTTTCACCAGTGAAAGTCCTTCCGATGTCGTTTCCGTCGATGCAGGTGTTTCCACACGCACCGCATTGGGCCCTACCAGCAAATTGCCATGAACTGTCGGTGCCACCAAGATGCCCTTTCCTTCAATACCGGGACATTGGAAAAGCGTGTGCCTTGCACGGAGGCCCTCCGACTTGTCCAAAAGCATATATTCCCCGGCACGTGGGATAATTTCAAAGTCACAGTCACCCGCCAGTGCAGCGATCTTATCGGAATAGCCGCCAGCACAGTTAACAAGAAAGCGCCCCCTGACGCGCTCGCCGGTCTTTGCCGTCACAGTAAAATGATTGTCTTTTTTGCTGATCCCATTGACTTCAAAGTTACAAAGCAGTTGAACGCCGTTGTCCATCGCATTGCCCACCGCCGCCACTGTCAGCTCATAAGGACTGATAATGCCTGCATTGGTGATACGCAGCACCTTTGTGACCTTTTCCGACAAATAAGGCTCCAGCACTCTTGCCTCATCACCGGAGAGCAACTGCATGCCGGGCGTGCCATTTTCTAACCCCTGCTCATAAAGCTCCTCCAGTGTAGATTCTTCCTCCGCGCTGAAGGCACAGACCATAGAGCCATTTCGCTCATGGGGCACATGCAGCTGTGCAGCTGCCTCAAACAGCAGCTCCACGCCCCGGCTGTTCATTTTTGCCTTCATCGTGCCGGGAATCGGGTCATAGCCACCATGGATAATGCCGGAGTTTGCACGGCTTGCGCCCATGGCAATATCATTTTCCTTTTCCAGCAAGCAGACCGAGAGCTGATACCGGCTCAGTTCTCTTGCCAGCATTCCGCCCGTGACTCCCGCTCCTATGATGACGACATCAAATTCCATATTTCTCATCCTTTCTGAACAAAAAAACAGGAAAGCAACGGCAGTCTGGCTGCCGTTACCTTCCCATTTCTCAAAATCTCATGGTTCCTTATATGTACCAAAGCTCGGGCTTGCCGATGGACACCGCCACTGCACCGCTGCTAAGGGCATCCATTACTTCAGCTTTTGTCTGGATCAAGCCTCCGGCGATCACCGGTATACCGTTTTGTGCATATTGACGGATGACCTTTGTCACCACACCGGGCATGATCTCTATAAGATCAGGATTGGTGCTTTGGAACATATCACCAATGCTTGCAGCACCGCTGGAGTCCACCGCAAAGAAGCGCTGTACAGTAAACAAGCCAAGCTCCTTACCGAAACGGATCAGCTGCCCCTTGGTGGAGATCACACCGTCTGCGCCGCAGGATGCCACAAAACGAAGTCCTGTCCGATCTCTGCCGATGCCCTCGGCAAGATCAAGGTGGATCATCACGTACTTCCCTGCGCCATGCGCCTGCTCAACCTTTTGCTTCAGGGTCAAAAGATTGGCGGACAGATAAAAAATAATTTGCGCAGGACTTTTCAGTGCCTGCTCCCACTTATCGTCCGCGATAGCGGCAATCACGGGATTCTGCTCCAAACACCCGATCATATCCATAATCTTTTTCCCTCCAAACAAAAAAGAAACGGCAAAGCTGTGGGTATCCTGCTCCCACTGCTTCCGTTTCTCCACATCTCTGTGGATATGATACAAAATATTCCTCAAAAAGTCAAGTCCGGCAGAGAAATTCGTCTTTTCTTGACATTTTTCGACATACATGCTAAAATTCAAAAGCTTTTGCGTATTACAAGTAACGGAGATTCACATGAAACTGGATTTTACATTCTTATTCAACAGCATTCTTCTTGGTGTCGGACTTGCGATGGACGCTTTTTCCGTATCCATGGCAAACGGCATTCAGGAATCCAAAATGAAGACTGGAAAAATGTGTGGCATTGCGGGCATTTTTGCCCTTTTTCAGGCGCTGATGCCCCTGATTGGCTGGATCTGCATCCACACCATCGTACAGTACTTTCAAGCCTTTGAAGTGCTGATCCCGTGGATCGCATTGGGCTTGCTTGGCTTTATTGGCGGCAAAATGCTCATCGAAGGCATCAAGAGCCAGTCCTGCCCCGTCGTTCCTGCCTCCATTGGTATCGGTGCGCTGCTGGTGCAGGGTGTTGCCACCTCTATCGATGCCCTTTCTGTCGGCTTCACCATTGCGGAATATCTGCTTCCCATGGCGCTGCTGTGCGCTGCGATCATTGCAGCTGTCACCTTTATCATCTGCCTTGCCGGTGTCACGATCGGCAAAAGGATGGGTACGTGCTTCTCGGGAAAAGCCGGCATCATCGGCGGCGGGATCCTGATTTTCATTGGTCTGGAAATTTTCATCACAAGCTGGTTTTAATTTCCCAAAACAGTTGCGCCCGCATCTAATTGGTGCTATAATGTTCCCTGATGGCAGAAAGAAGGGATCTCTATGTCAAAATTCAGCGCCTTGTTCAGACCCAAGCAGGACGTGGATATGTCCGAGGGCAATATCCTGCGCCACCTGATCAATTATTCCCTCCCGCTTATGCTGGGAAACGTGTTTCAAATTCTTTACAACACTGTTGACACATGGGTACTGGGCAACTACGTGGGCGGCAACGCCTATTCTGCCGTCGGCTCAGTCGGCTCGATCACCACATTGTTGGTTGGTCTTTTTATGGGGCTTTCCTCCGGCGCGGGTGTTGTCATCAGCCAGCACTACGGCGCAAAGCAGGAAGATAAGGTGCAGGAAGCGGTACATACCGCGATCCTGATGACGCTGATCCTCGGCGTTGTGTTTACCTTTGTTGGTATCGCCATCACACCTCTGATGCTTGACCTCATGAATATGCCGCCTGAGGCAATGGGCGATGCCACGACCTATCTTACGATCTATTTTGCCGGTATTACGGGTCTGATGCTCTATAATATCGGTGCCGGTATTCTGCGTGCCGTGGGTGACTCCCAGCGTCCTTTTTACTTTCTTGTTATCTGCGCGGTTTTGAATACTTTCCTTGATCTGGTATTTGTCATCCTGTTAAAGGACTATATCCCTGGTGTTGCCGGTGTCGCGCTTGCAACCGCCCTTTCCCAATTCATTTCAGCGATCCTCGTACTGATCACTTTGATGCGCAATACCAATTGCATCAAACTGACCCTGCGCAAGCTGAAGCTCCACTGGTCTGTCCTGAAGAAAATCCTCACTGTTGGTATTCCTGCCGCACTTCAAATGGCGATCACTTCCTTCTCCAACATCTTCGTGCAGAGCTATATTAACCATTTTGGTACAGCCTGCATGGGTGGCTGGACCTCCTATTCCAAGATCGACTCCGTCGTCATGATCCCCATGAGCTCCATTTCGTTGGCATCGACCACCTTCGTGGGGCAAAATCTAGGTAAAAATCAGGTAGAACGCGCCCGCAAGGGTGTCACGACGGCACTGCTTCTTGCCATCGCAACAACGATCACCCTCTCCATCCCCATCATCATCTTTGCCCCCTCTCTCGCCTACTTCTTTAACGACGAGCCGTCGATCAACTATCACGCGGTGCTGATGCTGCGGTGGATGACCCCCTTCTACTTCCTCAGCTCCTTCACCAATATCTACACCGGCGCGCTCCGCGGTTCGGGCAACTCCAAAGCACCGATGATCATCACCCTTGCATCCTACGTGGCATTCCGTCAGGTCTATCTGTTCGTCATGTCCCGCGTCTGCAACAAAGTCCTGCCGATCATCATGGGTTATCCCGCCGGCTGGCTTCTGTGCGCGGTACTTCTAACCATCTACTACCACAAGGTCAACCTTGGAAAGACCCGCCTTGTAGAAGACAACTGAATTTCAGGTCTGCCGCTTGCGGCAGACCTTTTTTATCTGAACAGCCTTGTTACCCATGACGCGACCAAAAAGCCCGTCAGATCCGCGATCAGCGCCGCTGGGACGGTATATCGTGTTTTACTGATCCCTGCCGCGCCGAAATAGACGCTGATGGTGTAAAAGGTCGTTTCCGTCGAACCCAGCATCACCGCAACCGTCCTGCCGATCTGGGAGTCCACTCCATACTGCGCCATCAGATCCGCTCCGATGGCAAGGGCAGCACTGCCGCTCAAAGGTCTGATCAACACCAGCAGTACCGTTTCAGGCGGTATACCCATGAACGAAAAAACAGGTGCTGTCAATCCGCTCAACCACTCCACCGCCCCCGATTCCCGCAGCATGGTTACCGCTGTCATCAGCACGACCAACGTGGGCAGAATGGCTGCAAGTAGCTTTAAGCCCTCCCCTGCGCCGTCAATGAGCAGGTTGTAGGTATTTTCCTTTTTCCGAAGGGTCAGAGTAGATGCAAAGAGCAAAACAATCGGAACAGCATAGTCAGTCACGGCGCCACACCTTTCCCATCGCCCATGCTGCCGCCAGCCCCAAGCCGGCAGAGCAGATGCTTGTCAGCCAAACAGCCGGCAAAATATCAAAGGGCGATGCCGCTCCCAAGCTGGCACGTACCGCCGCCACATTCGCCGGGATCAGCTGAATGGATGCGGTATTCAACACGATCAGTCTGCAAAGCTCGTCCGTCGCAAGGGTCGGATGCCTGGGATCAACCAACCGTTTTGCCGCCTGAATTCCCATTGGTGTCGCCGCATTCCCAAGTCCCAACAGATTCGCGCAGATATTGGCGCTGAGATACTGCCTTGCCTGATTGTCCGTTCGCGTTGTGGGAAACAATAGGCGCAGAAGCGGCGCAAACAACCGGGACAATCCGTTGGTAATGCCGGAGCGCTCCATCAGCTTGCCCACGCCCGTCCACAGACAGATCGACCCGCCGATGGAGATCGCCAGCGTTACACCCGTCTGCGCCCCCTTTTGTACCGCTGCGGAAAGTGCCGCACCGTTTCCGAAAACCAGCGCCGCCACAGTGGAAAGCAGCAACATCAGCGTCCAGATCCAGCTCATCGTCATTTCTTTTCACCTCATGATAACCTATGTCCGCAGGATCGGAATATCACTTCCCGGTCTTGCCTTTTGCCATAAAGCTTGCTATAATCACCCTAGAAATACACAGTGAGGTGTTACCATGGATCTGAAGCTACGGCGCGATGCCGATTTGATCATACAAGCAGCCATCCGGGCGGTGCAGCCGGATGAAGCAGTCAAGCGCGCACTTTCTAACCGCAAATTCCCCGGCAGAGTCTATCTGGTTGCCGCGGGCAAAGCAGCATGGCAAATGGCAAAAACTGCCGCAGATGAACTGGGCAGCCGCATCGAAGCCGGCGTCGTTGTCACGAAATATGAACATGTGAAAGCGCCGATCCCCGGAATTACCTGTTTTGAGGCAGGGCATCCCGTGCCGGACGAAAATTCCTTTGCCGCCACACAGAAGGCGCTTGACCTTGTTTCCGACCTTCGTCAAGAGGATACTGTTCTCTTCCTGCTTTCCGGCGGCGGCAGTGCGCTGTTTGAAAAGCCGCTGATCCCCGGTGATGAGCTGCAGGATATTACAAATCAGCTGCTCGCCTGCGGCGCTGATATTGTGGAGATCAACACCATTCGCAAGCGCCTTTCCGCTGTTAAAGGCGGCAAATTTGCTGAAATCTGCAAACCGGCGCAGGTTTTTTCCATCGTACTCAGCGATATTCTGGGCGACCCGCTGGATATGATCGCCTCGGGTCCCGCCTGCGTTGACCGTTCCACCTGCGCTGAAGCAATGGATATCGTACGAAAGTATGACCTTCGCCTTTCGCTGAAGGCAATGCTGCTTCTGCAGGAGGAAACACCGAAAATGCTGGATAACGTCACCACCCAGATCACCGGCTCTGTTCGTCAGCTTTGCAGCGCCGTGGCAGATGCCTGCCTTAACCTCGGCTACGAGCCCATGATTTTGACGGATCAGCTTTGCTGTCAGGCAAAGGAAGCAGGCAGCTTCCTTGCATCCATCATCAGGACTCATGCCAATAACGACAAAAAGCTTGCCTTCATTGCAGGTGGCGAAACTGTTGTGCAGCTGACCGGCACGGGAAAAGGCGGACGCAATCAGGAGTTGGCACTTGCTGCCGCCCCCGGCATTGCCGGCATCAAGGGCGCTGCTGTATTCAGCATCGGCAGCGACGGTACTGACGGTCCGACAGATGCCGCCGGTGGCTATGTAGATCACGACACCGCAAGAGTACTATCCGCCCGGGGTATCGACGTGTATGAAGCCCTTCGTAACAACGACGCTTACCCCACCCTTCGTGCCTGCGACGGGCTGATCATCACCGGTCCCACCGGCACCAACGTCAACGACGTCGCTGTTGCTCTTCTCGATATCTGAACAGCATAGAAAACGTGCCGCAAGCAACTGCGGCACGTTCTTTTTTTGAAAAATAAACCTTGTAGAGTCTATCGATATGTGATATAATATTGGGTAACAAATTACCAAAGCAGGAGAACGGCATGAACGACAAGATCATCATCCAAGGCGCCCGTGAAAACAACTTAAAAAACGTCGATCTGACGATCCCAAGAGATGCGTTGATCGTTTTTACCGGACTGTCAGGCTCCGGTAAATCGTCGTTGGCGTTTGACACCATCTATGCAGAGGGTCAGCGCCGCTATGTAGAGAGCTTAAGCTCTTACGCACGGCAGTTTCTCGGTCAGATGGACAAGCCGGATGTGGACTCTATTGACGGACTCTCCCCCGCCATCTCCATCGACCAAAAAACCACCTCCAAAAATCCCCGTTCCACCGTTGGCACGGTGACGGAGATCTATGATTACCTGCGTCTTTTGTGGGCGCGTGTCGGCGTTCCCCACTGCCC
>JAZNNV010000027.1:0-5991 GCA_045580465.1 Faecousia sp. | reverse complement strand
GTCCTTGTAGGTGTCAGCATTGTCCTTGACCTCGGGGTAAACTTCATTGACAACGCCTTCGTTGGTCATGAAGATGGAAGCAGCACCCCACTCCTTCAGAGCGGTCAGAGCCAGCTTGTATTCACCGGCGTTGTTCTGCTTTTCCTGACGGTTGATCTCCAGAGTGATGTTGTCAGCCTTTGCCAGCTCCTCGATCTTCTCGATGAAGCCTTCAGCGCGGTCAATACCGGTGGAGGTAGCGTCGTGCTGGATAACACCGACCTTGTAGCCGTCGACCAGAACGTTCTGTGCCTTCAGGTATGCGTAGAAGTTCTCAGCAACAACTGCGCCAGCCTTCTTGTTGTCAGTAGCGACGGAGCCGATAACGGGGTCCTTGCCGGGGGTGACATCAGCATTGTTCTGATACAGACCGGAGTCGAACTCGACAACGGGCAGACCCTTGTCGTAAGCGGAGACCAGCTCATCGGTGAAGCCCAGGCCGATGGTAGCCAGGACGATTGCCTTAACGCTGGGGTTGTTCAGAGCGGTCTGAACCATGTTACGCTGATTGGGAACTTCGCTCTCGGATTCAGAGGTGGGACCCTGGAAAGTGACTTCGTAGCCAGCTTCCTTACCGGCAGCAACAGCGCCGGCCTTAACAGCCTGCCAGAAAGCGTGGGTCTCGCCCTTTGCGATGACGGCGATGGTCTTCTTGCCATCGTCGGTGGTGTTCTGATTGCAAGCGACCAGAGAGAATGCCAGAACCAGAACCAACAGGATTGCAACGAGTTTCTTCATGTGTTTTTCCTCCTAAAATTTTATATAAAAGCTTGTGCTTTTATTACGGTGTAGGTAAGGCGTTAAGCCTTGGGTGCTTCGGCCTTCTTCTCCTCGACGGGGATCTTGACCTTTGCAGCGTTCTTCTTCTTCAGAACGTCCAGCATAACAGCGCCGACAACGATGATGCCGGTGACAGCGTAGGTGATGTTGGTGGCGGAGATGCCGACACCGCCTGCCATTGCCAGGTTCAGACCCTGACGGATGATAACGAGGATCACAGAACCGAGGATGGTGCCGAGGATGGTAGCGGAGCCGCCGGTGGTGGAAGTACCGCCAATGTAAACGCCTGCAACAGCGTCCAGCTCCATGCCGTTACCGGCTGCCAGGTTCAGAGAGGGGTTTGCGGCAACGTAGAACAGAGCTGCCAGAGAAGCAAAGAAGCCGCAGATCACGTAAGCGATGATCTTGTACTTGTCGGTGTTGATGCCGGACAGACGGGCAGCCTCTTCATTGGAGCCGATGGCAAGGATGTAACGGCCGATCTTGGTCTTATACATCACGACCATGCAGATGATGGTCAGTGCCAAGACCCAAGCCAGACCGATGGGGAAGCCTTCCAGATTGGTGAAGACCTTCTGGAACCAGCCGGTGGAAGGATACTTGATGGCGGAAGCAGTGCCACGGACAGCCTCAGCCACAACAGCGGTCAGACCGCGGGAGAACAGCATAGAGCCGAGGGTTGCGATAAAGGGGGCGATCTTGCACTTTGCGACCAGGAAGCCATTGATCAGACCGAAGATCAGACCGGTTGTCAGAATGATGGGGATGGTCAGCCACAGTGTGCCCTCGTCCTGCGAAACGCCGGTCTTGCACAGAGCACCCGCCAGAACGGCAGAGCCGAAGCAAACCGTACCGATGGACAGGTCAATGCCGCCGGTGGCGATAACGAAGGTAACGCCCAGGGAAAGGATCGCATAGGGAACCAGAGCCTTGGTCATGCTCAGCAGGTTACCGCTGCTGGCAAAGTTGGGGTTAATGAGGGTAAAGATGGCAAACAGTGCAACTGCTGCCAGAATGATGATGAAATTCTGCTTGCCGCTGGCAAAGATGTTCTTCGCAGCCAGCAGGGGGCTTTTCTTGTTATCCATAATTAATTCTCCTCTCGCATTGTGGCAAGTTGCATGATGTTTTCCTGATTTGCTTCGGAAATATCCAGTTCACCGGTCTTGCGGCCTTCGCACATAACGATGATGCGGTCACTCATACGCAGGACCTCAGGCAGCTCGGAAGAGATCATGATGATCGACTTTCCCTGCTTGGTCAGATCCTCCATCAGGTTGTAGATCTCGCTCTTGGCACCCACGTCAATGCCGCGGGTCGGCTCGTCAAAGATGAAAATATCGCAGTTCTTCATCAGCCAGCGGGCGATGATGACCTTCTGCTGGTTGCCGCCGGAGAGGTTCTTCAGCAGCTGCTCCATGGAAGGAGTCTTGGTGCGAAGCTTTGCGTTGATCTCTGCGGAGACATCGCGCATTTTATTGTCGTCGATGATGCCGGCAGTGATGTAATCGTCAATGGAGGCGATGGCGGAGTTCTGCGTAACCGACTTGTCGAGCATCAGACCGTAGCGCTTGCGATCCTCGCTGAGGTAGCAGATGCCATGCTTGACAGCCTGCTCGGGTGTCTTGATGCTGACCTTCTGACCGTCGATGAAGATCTCGCCGGTCTGCTTGGGGTCAGCGCCGTAAAGGGCACGCACAACTTCGGTACGTCCAGCACCCATCAAACCTGCGAAGCCGAGGATCTCGCCTCTGCGCAGGGTGAAGCTGACGTTCTTGACTTCCTTGCCGGCGTTCAGGTTTCTGGCTTCCAGAATGACCGGCGCGTCAGCAGGAACAGCGGAAGCTGCCTTCTGCTCGCCCATGATCACACGGCCGACCATCATCTTGACGATGTCGTCCTTGGTGACCTCAGCGGTGTTGACCGTACCGACATACTCGCCGTCACGCATGACGGTGACGCGGTCGGAAATACGGTTGATCTCATCCATACGGTGAGAGATGTAAATCATGCCGATGCCCTTATCCCGAAGCTCGTTCATGATCTTGAACAGCTCTTCGACCTCAGGCAGTGTCAGTGCTGCGGTGGGTTCGTCCAGAACCAACAGCTTGCAGTCACGGGAGATCGCCTTTGCAATCTCGACCATCTGCTGCTTGCCGACGGTCAGAGAACCAAGCTTGACAGAGGGATCGATCTTAACGCCCATCTTGTCAAACAGCGCCTGCGCTTCTCTTTCCATCGCTGCATCGTCAATGAAAAGACCCTTTTTGAACTCACGACCGATGAACATGTTCTGCGCGACCGTCAGGTGGCCCATCATGTTCAGCTCCTGATGGATGACGCTGATGCCTGCCGCCTGCGATTCCGCGATGTTATTAAAATCAACGCTCTCGCCGAACAGCTCCACCGTACCGCCGTCACGCTTGTGGATACCGCAAAGGACCTTGATCAGCGTGGACTTACCGGCACCGTTCTCACCCATCAGTGCATGCACTTCGCCTGCTTTCAGCTCGAAGTTAACGCCGTTAAGCGCATGCACGCCGGAGAAATACTTCTGAATGCCTTGCATTTTCAGAATTGTTTCACCCATTACTACTATCACCTTTCCCGTAAAATCAGGTGCAAATTCCCGGGTTTGGAACTATTGCACATAAACGAAACGTTTCGTATGTACATCCCTCACAAACAGCCATTCGATCTGCACGTCTAAGAGGCACGAATTTGAACACATTGCACAAAGTGCCTATATTTCAACCTCATCTCCCCTATACTATAATAAATTTTCACCAAAAAATCAAGAACTTTTTTAAATTTTATATTGACAGCGGAAAATACTTTTTATATTATATTATTGTAAATATTATTGTAAAGTTTATAATTGGAATCTGAAAAATGGCGAAACGTTTCGCTTTTTGTAAATTTTTTCCTGCGGAGGTACTATGTCAACGATCAAGGATGTCGCAAAGCTCGCCGGTGTGTCCATGTCCACCGTTTCCAAATACATCAATGGTGGCACTGTCCGCGCAGACAAGCTCGATGCGATCCGAAACGCCATCGAAGTCCTTGACTACCGCATCAATCCTTTTGCGCGCAGCCTGAAGGTTCAGCGCAGCCGCACCATCGGCGTTCTGTTCCCGGACATCATTGCCCCCTTCTTTGGCAGTATCCTGACCTCCCTCGACAAGGTTTTACGGGAACACGGCTTTCACACGCTGATCTCCTGCTACGGCTCAAACCACGGCATGGAGCGCAGCAACCTGAAATTCCTGATCACCAACGGCATTGATGGTCTTATCTATGTCCCAGAGGATCTTTCCTGCGAGGAATACGAGGAGCTGACCGCTACATACAACGTACCCACCGTTCTTGTTGACCGTTTGATCCAAGGTGTCAATGCCGATGCCGTACTGGTGGATAATTCCGAAGCCGTCTACAACGCCGTTTCCAAGCTCATCGGCAAGGGGCATCAGAAAATCGCGATCATCTCCGGTCCGAAGTCTGTCTTCTCCGCCAAGGAACGTCAGATCGGCTACCTGCGGGCGCTGACAGACCATGACGTCATGTATAACGACGATTATTTCGTCACCGGCGAAAACACCTTCACCACCGGCTATCAGGGCTGTGAGTCGCTCCTGGCGCTTCCTGACCCACCGACAGCTGTTGTGACCACCAATTATAATATCACGTTGGGTATGATCACCCTGCTGCACGAACACGGTCTTCATTTCCCCGAAGAAATGGATGCCGTCGGCTTTGACTGTGTGGAGATCTGCACCATTATGAAGCCGCCGCTGCCGGTGATCTACCAGCCGGAGGCGCAGATCGGTCAGACTGCCGCCCAGTATTTGATGGAACGGCTGGATGGTTATGACGGGCCGGTTCGTCAGACCCGGCTGCCCTGCGCTTACATCGCAGACTGATTTTGTGATAGAAGCATTTTGCTTTTATATAATATTGTAAACAATCCGCCGCAAGGCGAGAATCAGGAGGAAAATTTTTATGGCAAAAAACAGATACATCGGCGATTATCCCGTAATCGGCATTCGCCCCATCGTTGACGGTCGCCGTGGCCCTCAGATGATGCGCGAATCTCTGGAACCGCTGGTCTGGGCAATGGCAGAGTCTGCCAAGAAGCTGTTCGAGGAGAACCTGTTCTACTCCAATGGTGAGCCCGTCAAGGTCGTCATGGCTGACACCTGCATCGGTCGCGTTCCCGAAGCCGCTGCCTGCGCAAACAAGTTCAAGAAGGAAGGCGTGTCCATCACCCTGTCTGTCACCCCCTGCTGGTGCTACGGCTCTGAGACCATGGACATGGATCCTCAGACCATCAAGGGCGTCTGGGGCTTCAACGGCACCGAGCGTCCCGGCGCAGTTTACCTGGCCGCTGTTCTGGCCGGTCACGCCCAGAAGGGTCTGCCTGCCTTCGGCATCTACGGCCACGAGGTTCAGGACCGGGATCAGGTCACCCAGATTCCCGAGGATGTCAAGGAAAAGCTGCTGCGGTTCGGCCGCGCCGCTGTCGCTGTGGCTACCATGCGCGGCAAGTCCTACCTGCAGATCGGCTCCCAGTGCATGGGCATCGCCGGCTCCATCATGGATCAGGATATGATGGAAAGCTACTTCGGCATGCGGGTTGAGTCCGTGGACGAGGTGGAAATCCTGCGCCGCATGGAAGAAGGCATCTATAACGAGGAAGAATTCCAGAAGGCTCTGGCATGGACCAAGGAGCACTGCAAGGAGGGCCGGGACGATAACCCCGAGTCCGTAGACTTCCTGGGCGAGGATCGCCGTATCAAGTTCACTCCCGAGGAAAAGGAAAAGCAGTGGGAGTTCACCGTTAAGATGTACTGCATCATCAAGGACCTGATGGCCGGCAACCAGAACCTTCCCGACCAGTTTGAGGAAGAAAAGGTTGGCCACAACGCCATCGCTGGTGGCTTCCAGGGTCAGCGTCAGTGGACCGACCATTGGCCTAACTGCGACTATCCCGAAGCACTGCTTTCCTCCACCTTCGACTACGAAGGTGCCCGTGAGCCCTTCACCCTGGCCACCGAGAACGACATTCTCAACGGCATGGGCATGCTGATGATGCGTCTGCTGACCCATCGCGCCCAGATCTTCGCCGATGTCCGTACCTATTGGTCCGGCGAGGCTACCGAGCGTGTTACCGGC
>JAZNNV010000026.1:0-8370 GCA_045580465.1 Faecousia sp. | reverse complement strand
TCCACCATCTTGATGCCGAAGGGCGAGAGCGAGCTGCGGTAGTTGGTTTCCTCTGTGAACAGGCACACCGCCTGTTCGATGAAGGTGTGGAAACTCTCTTCCGCCGGGAAGTCCGCCGCATTGCCGGGTATCGCCGCCCAGTAGAGTGTCGGGCAGTCGATGGTGTTGTGGCGCGGCACGCATTCCATGCTTGCCAACTGGCTGCCCACGTCGTTCTTGATATGCTTCAGTTCCTCCGCATCGTCGCTCCACGCCATGACGTTGAAGTGTGCCCGTACCGAGGTCAGTCCGTAGGAATGGGCTTCGTTCAGGTATTGGTCTATCCACTCGCGGTTGATGCTGTTGCTCCTTGAATAGCGAGATAGCGACTGCATGTTACGGGCGGACTTCTCGAACTTCTGCAAGGTTTCCTCACTGTTGTCTATCAGCACATACTGGTTGTAGATATGGTTGCAGGAGAGCAGAAGCCCCACCGGGGAGGCGAATGACAGTCGGCAGTCACTCCGGTCGGTGGAGAGCTTCTCGTAACGGGTGTCGGTAGCCACCTTGCCCGGCAGGTCTTCCGCGTCGGAGAGGGTGTGCAGACACAGGCGGTTGTCGCCGATGCGCATCTCCCTTGCCGAAAGCTCGATGTCCTGCAAGGTGGTGTCACCTTCCGGCATGAGCGAGAAGTAGCGTTCAATAAGTCCCGTCTTTCCCTCAGTACCCACAATCTCATCGGTGGAGAGGCGGCGCAGCCTGACAAGCCCGCTGTCGTTCATGATGCGCTCGAACTGTTCGCAGGCTTCCAAGAACTTGGTCGTGGTTTCCCTGTCCAGCTCCTTCGGGATGATATGTCCCCGGCACAGCGTGCTGAAATTGCTCTGCATCCGGTTACGCTCCTTTGTTGTCTTGGTCAGGTAGAGGTAGCAGGTGTGTTTCAGGTACGGACGCTCGTTGAAGTGACGCTCGAAAGAGCGGCTTAAAAAGCTCATGTCGTCCTTCTGAAGCTCCGGTTTGTAGCGTTCCTTGATGAACCAGTCCTGTTTGTGGACGACGGAGTAGTCCGGCAGCACCTTGATAGCCTTGCACCAGCAACTGTGTATCGCCTCGTACTCCGCACCCGTCACGGTGTAAAGTTCCGGTAGTTCCACCTCGAAAGCCACCGTGATGTCGGCGTCCTTTGAGATGATGCAGCCATGCTCCACCGCTAAAAGTGGGAACCTGTTTTCCAGTGTTGTCATTTTCGATGTATTCCTCATTGTCTTTCTTCCTTTCGTTGTCGTTTGAACAGACGGGTTATCCGCCGCCGGTTGATAAGGTATCGGGGATGGCTCCGTGCCGCTCCTAATTTCATCAGCCCGTGTTCACCGTACCGGGCGTTCAGCGCGAAGGTCTGCCATACAAGGAGGGAGGACGATGCCGCGCCGAAGCCGATACATATCCACTGGTCGATACCGACCATGTAGAGGATGACGAACAGGACGAAGAGAGCCAGCAGACCTCCGCAGAAGATGAAGAGGTACTGTGCCTTCAAGCCCTTGAACTCTACCGGACGGCCGATACCCTTGTTGATTGGGTATTCAGCCATACATTATTTATTAAAGGAAGAATGAGCGCAGGATGGTGGCGGCAACAATCAGGAAGATGCACGCGCCGAACCACGAGGCGGCTGTCTTGCTGGTGTCGGGGTCGCCCGATGAAAACTTGCCGTACACTTTTACGCCCCCGATAAGCCCGACGACTGCACCGATGGCGTATATCAGTTTAGTTCCGGGGTCGAAATAAGAACTCACCATAGAGGTGGCTTCGTTGATGCCCGCGATGCCGTTTCCCTGCGCGAAAGCGGAGGCGGTTGCGGCGATGACAAGTGCCGCGGAGAGGATTGCTTTTCTGTTTTTCAAGATGTTCTTGTTCATAAACTGTTCTTGTTTTTTGCCGTCAAAAGGGTGGATGGTCCTTTGTCGGGCGGTTGATACTTTGTTTCTTTACTTTGGTTTTAGTGGATGCCCGTTTGTTTCCACGGACGTGGGCGTGTCCGTTGCGGATGGGGATGCGCCTTGCGTTTCCTCGCCGCGTGGGTTGATGTCATTCTTTCATGTTCATTTCTTTTATTGTTGTCATACATAGTTGCGAATGTCGAACTCCTCGATGTTGTCCGGCACGACGAACTCCTTTTCAGATTTCTTCAGCCGAATCTCGATAAGCCCCTTGATGCGGATGCCTATCTCCGAAGAGCCTTCCATCATTTTCTCGTACAACTCCGTGCCCTCCATGTCGGTGAACACCTTAGCCGCCTTTTCACGTTCCGCCTGTGTCGCGTCCGGGTTTTTGGCGGTCTTGCAGGCGTCGTCAATCTCGTCAAAGCTGCTGCCCGAAGCCCGTGGCGTGTCCGAGGCGTCCTCTTCCGGTTCGTCGTCCCCGTATCCCAGTTCCTCCGGCGGTATGCTCGTGAAGGTCTCATCGAGTTTTTCCTCCGGGACTTGTGCCGGGCGGGATGCGTTTCCCGTTTTTCCGTCGTCAAAAGTAGCCTCTTCCTCCGACAGCTCAATGCCTTTTTCAATAGTGGCGGCTTCTTGCGTCGGTATGGCAGCGGTTGTCCGGGTGGATGCCATCCTGAAACGGCTCTTGCCGATGATGTCCGCCTTTTCCGCAGGGACTTCCTCGTGTGCCGCTATGCGTTTAGCCTCATTCCCGTCCAGTGACCGCCATAATCCGACAATGCCCTTGAAGAAGCGGACAATCCGCGTGTCCATGATGCGCTCGTAAAGGAGCAGGAACAGGAACCAGAGGTTGCAGCCGACCGATACCGCCAGCAGAATGTCTGTCATGCTGATTGTGTAATTCATATCCTTCCGTTTTTGGTTAGAATACTGAATTGTAATTTCGGGCATAAAGGCTCTTTATCGCATCTTCGCACTGGTTGAAGTGGTGCGTCAGCACATGGTCGATGTAAGCGGACAGCGTAAGCCGGTCATGCCCGATTACACGGGTGATACGCATGATACGCTCGTGGTACTCCGGGCGCACATACGCCATCTTCCCCTCACGTGCCTTTACTTCCGGGTCGCGGATGAACAGGCGTTCATAGTCCTTCTCACTGCATTTGCCGCTTACCGGGACAGGCGACAGTATTTCCACACTCGCCTGCACTTGGGTAAACATACCTCCGCAGTCTTGCTGTGGTCTTTTTTCATTCGGTGTCATTTCTTTTTCCATTTTCAAATCAGATCTTCACGTTGTTTCTTGTACAGTTCGTTGATTCTCTCCTTGTGCTGTTCCAGATGCTGGCGCAGCACGGTATCCACATATCCGCCTACTGAGATTTCCCCTCCGGCGATGTCGTTCACGATTCTGAGGATCTTGCCGTGGACGTCACGGCTGATATAGACACATTGGCGGGTCTTTATCTCGTTGCGGCGCAGGAATAGCTCGTTGTAGTCCTCGTCCTGCCTTTTCCGGCGTCCACTTTCCCTCTGCGCTTTTTCCCGTGTTACGGGTTGCACAGGAGATGGTTCCGGTGCGGCGGTGTCCTCTTCGGTCGGTGCAGCTGCGGGTACTTCCTGTGCGGGGCGCAGTGTCCCGTCCTGTGTGCGCCGCCCGATGGAGGCTAACAGCAGTTCCTCGTCGATGCCTTCCGTGTTCACTTTCCTGCTGCCCATGCTCACTGCGGTCTGATGATGTCGCTTATCTCTTCGGAAAACTCCCGGATGCCACTCCCTTTCAGCAGTGCCGTGTCCATCGGGAAGATGGTGGAGCGGAAAACGCTCTTGCGCTCTTCCGAAAGGTCACGGCGGAACTTCTTGCTGTCGGGCAAGCGGGTGGAAAGTACCGGAAAGCCCATTTCGGCTATCACTTCCTCGTAGATGCCGTACAAGTCGTTCCTCTCCCTGCCGTCCACCATCGTCCAGAACAGATGCAGCCCCTTTGTTTTCGCCTGTCCGGTAGTCATCAGCCTGTCGCGGAACATCGTGACGAATTTCAGGGTACTCTCCACGACAAAGCGGTCGGCACTCAGCGGAGTGAAAATGTAGTCCATCTGCGAGAGCGTCTTTATCACGCCGTTGCTTCGGAGTGTGCCGGGCATGTCGAAGAACACCACGTCGGGTTTCACGTCCTCAGTGGCAATCATCCTCTCGGCATCGTCGAGGGCGTTCACCGCATTGCTTTTGACGATGGTGTAGGCGTTCTTTTTGATCCGGCGGAAATGGTCGCAAGCGAGAGCCTTGAAGTAGGTGCTGCTGTCGATAAGCCCCATTTCGTGTTCGCGCAGCCCGTGGATGCTGTGCTGCGGGTCGTCGCAGTCCACGACGGCGACATTGTAGCCTTTCACGTTGTGCAGGTAGCTGGCGGCAAGTGCCGTGACAGTGGATTTGCCGATGCCACCTTTCTGTGTTGCGAATGCAACGAAGATTTCCTTACTCATAGTTCCATTTATTTTAATTGTTGATGATTTGTTTTTCTGTTTCCATACGGATTTGGCTGTCGCACCATCCGCTTCCGTGACTACACACGCAGGCGGGTCGTCGCGTATCCGGTTCTGTGGTGAAGCGGTGCGTCGGACAAATGGTGATTGACGACATTGCGTCATGAAGTCATTGAATCCATACGTCACCGAATTGTCGGAGAACCGGGTTTCCGACGGTTCGGGTATCCGTTTCGGCAAGTATCCGAAGAAGCGGATTTCCGGGTATTTGAATGTTCCGTTTATCATATCTTCAAATCGTTCGTTTCTTGAATCATGCTGCAAATAAACAAGTATATTTTGGAACCTGTATCACTTCTCCGGCAAGTGGCGGCACGTTGCGCCGGTTGGCAGTCATTGACCGGGTCAAGCATCTGTCCGATACCGCTTTAAGGGCGTAACTTTGCACCCGGACAGCAGGGTTCGCCGATGACGCGCGGCCCGGAGTCCTGAAAGGTATTTTCCCAATCCGTCCCCTGACGGATTTTTATGTTCACCTGAACATAGCAAGATGTCTTTTCAGCCGCTCAAAATATTTTGAGCAGCCACGAAAAGCACTTGCCCTTGCAGGGGGCGGGCTTTCCCTCCGAAGTCGGGAAGCCTTTCAGAACTGCGGTGCTGTAATCCGAAGCGGCGGCTTATGCCGTCAATCCGCTAAATCCAAAGTAATATGAAAGAGAAAAGGAAAAGCAAATCAGGGAGAAATCCCAAACTTGATCCGGCGGTGTACCGGTACACCGTCCGTTTCAACGAGGAGGAACACAACCGTTTCCTCGCCATGTTCGGAAAATCGGGTGTCTATGCACGGTCTGTTTTCCTCAAAGCGCACTTCTTCGGGCAACCGTTCAAGGTGCTGAAGGTGGACAAGACGTTGGTGGACTATTACACCAAACTGTCGGATTTTCATGCACAATTCCGTGCCGTGGGTACGAATTACAACCAAGTCGTGAAGGAACTGAGGCTGCATTTTTCAGAGAAAAAGGCGATGGCGTTGCTCTACAAATTAGAGCAACACACCGTCGAACTCGTGAAACTGAGCCGCCGGATTGTGGAACTTTCAAGGGAAATGGAGGCAAAATGGTCGCAAAAATCAGTGTAGGAAGTTCGTTGTACGGCGCGATTGCCTACAACGGGGAGAAGATTAACGAGGCGCAGGGGCGGCTTCTCACCACCAACCGCATCTACAATGACGGTTCGGGAACGGTGGACATAGGCAAGGCGATGGAGGGTTTTCTCACCTTCCTGCCACCGCAGATGAAGATCGAGAAGCCGGTGGTGCATATCTCTCTCAACCCGCACCCGGAGGATGTGCTGACCGATATTGAGTTGCAGAATATCGCCCGCGAGTATCTGGAAAAACTCGGTTTCGGAAACCAGCCTTATCTTGTATTCAAGCACGAGGACATCGACCGCCACCACCTGCACATCGTGACGGTCAACGTGGACGAGAACGGGAAAAGGCTCAACCGGGATTTTCTCTACCGCCGCAGCGACCGTATCCGCAGGGAACTGGAACAGAAGTACGGATTGCATCCGGCAGAACGTAAAAATCAGAGATTGGATAATCCGTTGCGCAAGGTGGCCGCATCGGCAGGTGATGTGAAGAAGCAGGTAGGCAACACCGTGAAGGCTCTGAATGGGCAGTACCGTTTCCAGACGATGGGCGAATACCGTGCGCTCCTTTCCTTATATAATATGACGGTGGAGGAAGCGAGGGGCAACGTGCGCGGACGGGAGTATCACGGGCTGGTCTATTCCGTCACGGACGACAAGGGTAACAAGGTGGGCAACCCGTTCAAATCCTCGCTTTTCGGGAAGTCCGCAGGCTATGAAGCCGTACAGAAGAAGTTTGTCCGTTCCAAATCGGAAATCAAGGATAGGAAACTGGCAGACATGACGAAACGCACCGTCCTTTCCGTGCTGCAAGGCACTTATGACAAGGACAAATTTGTATCCCAACTCAAAGAGAAGGGCATCGACACCGTACTGCGCTACACAGAGGAAGGGCGCATCTATGGGGCTACCTTCATCGACCACCGCACGGGATGCGTGCTGAACGGTTCGCGCATGGGTAAGGAGCTTTCGGCGAATGCCTTGCAGGAACACTTCACCCTGCCATACGCCGGACAACCGCCGATACCGCTATCCATCCCTGTGGATGCTGCGGACAAGGCACACGGGCAGACCGCCTACGACAGTGAAGATATATCGGGCGGTATGGGCTTGCTCACTCCCGAAGGTCCGGCGGTAGATGCCGAGGAAGAGGCTTTCATCCGGGCGATGAAGCGCAAAAAGAAGAAAAAACGCAAGGGCTTGGGTATGTAATCAGAGTATCAACAATTAAAAAATCAATGTATGTCACAACAAGAAGACGATTTGAGGGCATTGGCGAAAATCATGGATTTTCTGCGTGCCGTGAGTATCATTTTAGTGGTCATGAACGTGTACTGGTTCTGCTACGAAGCCATCCGGCTGTGGGGCGTGAACATCGGCGTGGTGGACAAAATCCTTCTGAACTTCGACCGCACGGCGGGGCTGTTCCATTCCATTCTCTACACGAAGCTGTTTTCCGTCCTTTTGCTTGCCTTGTCCTGTCTGGGTACGAAGGGTGTCAAGGGTGAGAAAATCACTTGGGGGAGAATCTGGACAGCATTTGCCGTCGGGTTCGTGCTGTTTTTCCTGAACTGGTGGTTGCTGCCCCTGCCGCTGCCGCTTGAAGCGGTGACGGGACTGTATGTCCTTACCATTGGAACGGGCTATGTCTGCCTGTTGATGGGTGGTCTGTGGATGAGCCGCCTGTTGAAACACAATTTGATGGAGGATGTTTTCAACAACGAGAACGAGAGTTTCATGCAGGAAACGAGGCTTATCGAAAGCGAGTATTCGGTCAATCTGCCGACACGTTTCTATTACAGGAAACGCTGGAACAACGGTTGGATCAATGTAGTTAATCCCTTCCGTGCGTCCATCGTGTTGGGTACGCCGGGCAGCGGCAAGTCCTATGCCGTGGTAAACAATTTTATCAAGCAACAGATTGAAAAGGGCTTTAGTCAATACATCTACGATTTCAAGTATCCCGACCTATCTACTATTGCCTACAACCATTTGCTGAACCACCCGGACGGCTACAAGGTAAAGCCGAAGTTCTATGTGATCAACTTCGACGACCCGCGACGCTCTCATCGGTGCAATCCCATTCACCCGGATTTTATGGAAGATATTACGGATGCCTATGAGAGTGCCTACACAATAATGCTCAACCTCAATAAAACGTGGGTGCAAAAGCAGGGCGACTTCTTCGTGGAGTCACCTATCATTCTGTTTGCCAGTATTATCTGGTATCTCAAAATCTATCAGAACGGGAAGTTTTGCACGTTTCCCCATGCTATCGAGTTTCTGAACCGCCGTTACGAGGATATATTTCCGATACTGACCTCTTATCCGGAGCTGGAGAACTACCTTTCGCCGTTCATGGATGCGTGGCTTGGAGGGGCTGCGGAGCAGCTCATGGGTCAGATAGCGTCGGCAAAAATCCCGCTTTCGAGGATGATTTCACCGCAGCTCTACTGGGTGATGTCAGACAGCGAGTTTACGCTGGACATCAACAATCCCGAAGAGCCGAAAATCCTCTGCGTGGGTAACAATCCCGACCGTCAGAATATCTACGGTGCGGCACTCGGTCTGTATAATTCCCGTATCGTGAAGCTCATCAACAAGAAAGGAATGCTCAAATCCTCGGTTATCATTGATGAGTTGCCGACCATCTATTTCAAGGGCTTGGATAATCTTATTGCAACGGCACGAAGCAACAAAGTTGCGGTATGTTTGGGCTTTCAGGATTTTAGTCAGCTGGTGCGTGACTATGGTGACAAGGAAGCCAAAGTCGTGATGAACACCGTTGGTAATATCTTTTCCGGTCAGGTGGT